>JAKSQQ010000099.1 GCA_024404015.1 Clostridia bacterium | reverse complement strand
ATCAGTCAAACACAAGTCCCTGACATAGCTTCCATTGAAATATAACGGGAAGCGGAATTTGATGCTTTTAAGAAATCTGCCGTCATCCTGCTTTTGCTCAAATATTTCAATTTTTTCAACAAGAAGCTGCATAAACTCTTTCTTCTCTTTATTCGAAAACTTATCATAATATTTATCGAAGTAAAGAAGAAAACGGTAGATCGTATCGGCGTTGATTTTTTGCTGCTTAATTTCCGTCAACCTTGTTTCGGAATCTTCAATCTGCTTTTCAAGCGCTTCAATCTCGGCATAGAAATTGTTAAGACGGATATCCATATCCTCCGCCTTTTTGGCATAATGTGCATCATCGGGATTAAGGACATCAATCTGAATCAGCAGATTGTTTTTGTTTGTTTCCTTGCGGCGAAGCTGTGTGCGCAGATTGCAAATCTCAGTTTCGAGATTTTCCGTATCAAGTGCTCCGCCGACCTGCTTTTCCATTGCACCTTTGAAATCCGGATTGAATGTCAGCGCACGGATAATCTGCTCAACCGCCTGATTTACATCATCCTGATTCCAGTTCTTTTTGTAGCCGCATTTTTTTCCGTCTTCAAGGAAACGGGTGTGTTTGCAGTGATAATAAAATCTCTCATATTTATCCTTGCTGTGTTTTCTTGAAAAGTTGCCGGTCATACCCGCACCGCAAACAGGACATTTCAAAAGCCCGGTAAGAATATGCTCATGCTCAACATCGTATCGCTTTTCGTTGGCGTGACCCGTTTCAAGGCGCTTTGCGTGAGCAACATTCCAGTCTTCCTCTGAAATTATACCATCATGCAGCCCGTCATACAAGAGATAGTCATCACTTTTGATAACATGAGTTTGATTGACTGTTCCTTTTATCTTTTCGGTCTTGCGTCTGCCGAATGCTATTTTGCCGTAGTAAACGGGATTATCCAGAACGCCTTTTACAAAATGTACGGTGAAATGTTCATATTTGTTGTTCTGTCTTAATTTCTTCTTGTATCCGTTATTGTTGAGCCAGTCGGCAACACCGCCTATGCCCATGTTGGTGGTGATGAACTTATTGAAAATGAGCTTTATTATTTCCGCTTCATCCTCAACAATATGTAATTCGCCGTTGATAAGCTCATAGCCGTAAGGAGCAAATCCGCCATTCCATCTGCCTTCACGTGCTTTCTGCTTTCTGCCCTCCATAGTCTGAACAAGAATGTTTTCCCGTTCAATTTCGGCAACCGCCGATAAAACTGAAATCATCAGCTTGCCGCTGTCCTTTGAGCTGTCGATTCCGTCATCAACACAAATTAAATTTACACCGTATGACTGCATTATCTGGAGTGATGATAACACATCGGCGGCGTTCCTGCCAAAACGAGAAAGTTTGAAAACAAGCACATAGGCAACATTGTCTTTTCCGCTTTCAATATCGTCAAGCATTCGCTTGAAATCCGGTCTGCCCTCAAGATTCTTGCCGGACTTGCCCGCATCGCAATATTCGCCAACAACATTAAGCTCATTGCCCGCTGCGAATTTACGCAGACGCTCCCTCTGAGCATCAAGGCTGTAACCGTCAACCTGAATTGCGGTTGACACACGGATGTATGTGTAACAATTAGCAGTACTCATAAAGTACCTCCAAATACATTATGGTAATCAGCAGTCAAACCATCTGATTCCATTATATTGTATTTTTCGATTCTGTCAAGAACAGCGGCAAAGATTTTAATCGGATTGTTCAGTTCCGGAAATCTCCGTTTCAATCTGATTGCGGTATTTTTCAAGCATTTCCACCATAAAATTGATACAGCGGTCAAAATTTGCTTTTTCAATAATTGTGAATTCATCGGGATATATCCATTCTCCGTTTTCGTTACTTTGCAACAGTTGTCTGAATAAAC
>JAKSQQ010000098.1 GCA_024404015.1 Clostridia bacterium | reverse complement strand
GGAGGTCTTACATGATAAACGGAAAAAACATTGTTCTTACCGGTGCCAACAGCGGTATCGGGCTTGAGGTACTTAAAATTCTTGTCAAGGGGAATAACAAAATCCTCTGCGTTGACAAAAAGACCGACAATCTCGTCAAATTTGACCCTGCTAAGGTAACGGTCATGGAAAAGGACGTTTCCTCCCGTGAGGCGGTTGACGCCGTCTTTGAAAAGGCGGAGGAAATATTCCCCTTTATTGACATTTTCTATGCAAATGCGGGTTATCCCTACTACGAAGAAATGAATTACGTTGACTGGGACAGAGTTCAGGCAATGTTTGAAACCAACGTATTTTCTCCTATTTATTCATATCAGAAATACGTTGAATATCTTGACGGCAGAAAAGGCATATTTGCCATTACCGTTTCCGCAATCGGTGAAATGGCGATGCCCGGATTCACGATTTACAGCGCGTCAAAATTTGCCATGCACGGCTTCCAGCAGGGCGTACGCCTTGAAAAGCCGGATAACGTTCAGCTCACCTGCCTCTATCCCGTGGCAACGAATACGAATTTCTTCCCCACGGCAAGTCCGATTCAATTCAAAAAGCCCTTCCCCGTTCAGCAGCCCGACGTGGTTGCAAAGAAGATGGTTGAGGGAATCGAAAGCGGAAAGGACAAGGTAAGTCCCTGCCTTCTCTTCGGTCTTTCAAAGATTCTTATGGGGGTTTGTCCTCCCGTAAGGACCGTTTACTGGGCTCTTGAAAAGAAGAAATTCAAGGAATATAAAGAAAACATCAAAAACGGAACGGGGAAGAAATGGAATGAGTGATAATATCCTTTTTACACCTATGAAAATAGGTAACTGCGAAATAAAAAACAGAATCGTCATGGCTCCCATGCTTATGGGCTTCGGCAGATTTGACGGCACACCCACGGAAAAGATGATGGACTATTATGAGGAACGCGCCAAGGGCGGAACGGGTCTCATAATCACCGAAATCACAAGAGTTAACGATAAGACAGGTGCCGCCGCCTTTGCACAGCTTTCCGTAAGCTCGGATGCACATATCAAGCCCCTTTCGGAGCTTGCAGACCGTATTCATAAACACGGTGCAAAGCTTTTTGTTCAGCTTCATCATCCCGGCAGACAAAACGTAGGCCTGCTTGTAGGTACCGTTCCCCTTTCAATAAAAGCGGAAAAGCTGACAAAGGGTGCATACGGCAAGCTTCTCTATAAGCTCACCCCTGCTGTGGGACCCACTCTGCTGAAAAACGATATCGTTCCCTCATCCGTTGCTCCCTCAAAATGCGACCCCGCATACTTTGCAGGCGGCAGGGTAAGGGCATTGCGCCATGAAGAAATCAAGGAGCTTGAGCAGGATTTCATCAACGGTGCGGTAAGAGTTAAAAAAGCAGGTTGTGACGGTGTCGAGCTTCACGCATCTCACGGCTATCTGCTTCAGCAGTTCTTCAGCCCCGTAACGAATCAGCGTACCGACGAATACGGCGGCTCCTTTGAAAACCGTATGCGTTTCATTACAAATATCATCAAGGGAATCCGTGAAAAATGCGGCAAGGATTTCCCTCTCATCGTTCGTCTTACCGTTGACGAATGCTATAAATTCATCGGCAAACCCGACAAGGGCTATGCTCTTGAAGAAGGTGTTAAAATAGCAAAGGCACTTGAAGACCTGGGCGTTGATGCCATTGACGTTTCAAGTGCGGGATATGACACCTTCAATTACTGGCTTGAGCCCGTTTCCTTTGAGCCCGGCTGGAGAAAATACATGGCAAAGGCGGTCAAGGATGCCGTAAGCATTCCCGTCATAGCCGCCAATCTCATTCGCTCACCTGAGCAGGCAGAGCAGCAGATTGAAGAGGGCTGTCAGGATTTCGTGTCCCTGGGCAGACCTCATATAGCAGACCCCGACTGGGCAGGCAAGGCAGAGAGAGGCGAAACAATACGCCGCTGTATCTGTTGTCTCAACTGTATTGAATCAATGCAGAATAATGCCTATATCGGCGGTCACGGTGAATGTGCCGTCAATCCCTTTGTCGGTAAAGAAAAGAAGGAACTTGCGAAAAACGGAAACGGCAGAAAGGTGGTTGTCTGCGGCGGCGGTCCCGCAGGTCTGACTGCGGCATATA
>JAKSQQ010000097.1 GCA_024404015.1 Clostridia bacterium | reverse complement strand
TACAAATCACATCTCACCGCAAAGGTGACAACCGAAAAAATCACCGAAAAAGCGGAAAAAGACACCCCGTCAAAGGCGGCAAAGAAAACCGAAGCCGAAAAAACCTATTCGGAAACATGGCGTTCCGAATCAGTAAAGGCATCGACGACTGCTCCGAATACCACGGCAGATGAGAATTCGCTTTTTAACGAAAGCAATCTTTCAAGAGCTTCAATTTATAAAATCGCGGTTTGTGCAGGTGCTGTAATTCTTTTCGGAATCCTCGGCCTTTGGGCAATTCGCACGAGGGCGGATGCGGACAGAGCCGAAAAGGAAGAAGCACCGCCGGAGGATACGGACTCTGAAGATAAACACAATAACCACGGAGAATAGTATGTTAGAGTTAAAAAATGTTTCATTCAATGTAGATACCGATAACGGTAATCTTGAAATAATAGATGACGTCAGTCTGGTAATACCCGACGGTCAGTTTACCGTCATTACGGGACCTAACGGAGGCGGTAAATCCACCCTTGCAAGACTGATTATGGGAATTGAAAAGCCCACAAGCGGTAAAATTCTCTTCAACGGCGTGGATATTACGGATATGTCCGTTACCGAAAGAGCGAAGCTGGGCATCGGCTATGCTTTTCAGCAGCCCCCCAGATTCAAGGGCCTTACCGTAAGACGACTTCTTTCCCTTGCGGCAGGCAGTGAGCTTCCCGAGGATGAATGCTGCGGATATCTTACGGGCGTGGGACTTTGCTCAAAGGATTATCTCAACAGAGAGATGGATGCTTCCCTTTCCGGCGGCGAAGCAAAGAGAATAGAAATCGCCACCCTTATGGCAAGAAAGCTTGAAATGGCTATCTTTGACGAGCCGGAGGCGGGAATTGACCTTTGGAGCTTCTCCGTTCTTGTTGAAAGCTTCAAGGCCATGACCAACGGCAGACATAACGGTGTTATCGTAATTTCTCACCAGGAAAGAATCATGAATCTTGCAGATTCAATGATAGTCATTGCAAACGGCAAGGTTAAATCTCAGGGAACGAAGGAAGAAATCTTCCCCACTCTGCTTGGGGAATTTACTCAGGTCTGCGATTTCAGAGGCAAAGGAGGACAGGAATAATGGATAAGATTGATTCGGGTCTTCTTCAGGAAATAGCGGATATTCACGAAACTCCCATCGGAGCTTATAATCTGAGAAAAAACGGTGAGGGTGTTGAAAGGCATACCACCGCAAATATTGAAATCATTACCAAAAAGGATAAGCCGGGCATTGATATTGTGGTGGCCCCCGACACAAAAAACGAGAGCATCCATATTCCCGTCATTCTTACGGAAACGGGCATCAACGACGTGGTTTACAACGATTTTTATATCGGCGACAATGCGGATGTGCTTATCGTTGCGGGATGCGGAATCCATAACTGCGGTGACCAGAAATCTCAGCACGACGGCATTCATTCATTCCATATCGGTAAAGGCGCAAAAGTTAAGTATGTTGAGAAGCATTACGGTGAAGGAAACGGCACAGGCGAGAGAGTTCTCAATCCCATAACCGTTGTTGAGCAGGACGAAAATTCCGTCTGCGAAATGGAAATGGTACAGATAAGAGGCGTTGACTCCACAAAGAGAGACACCACCGCTTCTCTTAAAGCGGGCGCACGTCTTATCGTTACCGAGCGCCTTCTCACCGACGGTGACCAGTTTGCACATTCAAATATAGAGGTACAGCTTAACGGCGACGATTCTTCTGCCCAGATAGTATCCCGTACCGTTGCAAAGGAAAAATCCGAGCAGGTATTCTATTACAATGCAGTAGGCAACAATAAATGCAGAGCCCACGTTCAATGTGACTCAATCATCATGGATGAGGCAAAGGTTGCTTCAATACCCGCTATCCGTGCCAACAGCGCAGATGCACAGATTATTCACGAGGCGGCAATCGGCAGAATCAATAACGACCAGTTGTTGAAGCTGATGACATTCGGGATGAATGAGGAAGAAGCGGAGGAGGTAATAATCTCCGGCTTCCTGAAATAAGTTTTCGCTTGAATCTTTCGGCGAAGAACATACCAAACTAAATAGTGTAAGTTTTGAAGCAGGCATTTATCTAATGGTAGATGTCTGCTTCTTATTTGAAATTAAAATGTTTG
>JAKSQQ010000096.1 GCA_024404015.1 Clostridia bacterium | reverse complement strand
TTTCCGAGGTTGAATTATTATATAATGTATGATATAATGAGCGGGTAAGATTTTATGGAGGGAAACACTATGAAGAAATTTAAATCGGCCTTGGCATTATTGCTTACGGTTATCCTTGTTGCAGGGGCTGTTATTCCCGTACTTGCCGATGAAGACGTTGAAGAAATGCTGCTGAGTGCAGTACAGACCGAAGACGTTTCTCAGGCATACGGCGAAGAATGCAACACGGATGAAGCGGTTCCTTATATTCAGACGGAGGAAAACGAAGCGCTCCTTGAAGAAGCACCCGATGAGGTGTCAGAGGAGGAAATCTCCGAAAGCGAAAAGCAGATTCCCGAAGAGGAAGAGCTTGAAAACGCTGAAGAGGAAGAGCCCGCAGAGGAGCCGGCTGAAAAGGTATGGAGTAAGAACCCCATTATCAATAATTACTACAAAAACGGCAAACCCACTCCCACAACAAAAACGATTGTATCAATATTCAAGACCATCAACAGTATCAAATGTCTGCTCCAGGGACGTTTCTTCTGGGGAGATGACAATATCTTTGATGCGGAGCTTTCGGAAGAAATCGTTGACCTTTGCAGCTACATGAAGGAAAATTCCGCTCTCGATATCAATCTGCTGCTTACGAATCTCCCAGACCTTACGGATACGGCAAAGATTATCAAAATGGTATTCCCTATTGACGTTAAGAAACTCAAAACAGAGCTTTACGCACAGAGAGACGAGCTTTGGGGCAAGGATGACGTAAAGGCAAATCTTCTCTTTTTCCTGGGCGCATATTTAAGCGGTATTACAAAAGCATACGCTTACGTAGAGCCCTACGAAGATACGGGTTACTATACGGTCTGCTGTGATATCACATACAGCGACGGTGTCGTTGAGAAATTCATTCCCGGTATCATCATTGACCTTGAAACGGGCAAATGCTTCGGCGAGAACGGCGAAGGAATGTGGAATATCGGCTTCAACTGTGACGTATATGACCTGCTCGTTTATGCTCCTCTCCAGTGCTGGATGAGAAACTTCGGCTTCTGTGTTGAGTATGACATTCTCTGCTACATTCTTCCCAACTGGATGTATAATTATCGTACGAGAAGAATCAAATTCGAATACGGCGACAAGGAATGGATGGTACAGATCTGGAAGGGTACTTATCTTATAACCAATGGCGGTGAGGTCGGAGTTTACAACCGTGATATAGGTACACTCGGTACGTTTTACGACTGTATAGGCAACGATGAGCTTATGCCCATGAGCTTACAGGTTTATCACGGAAACGATTTGCTGGTCAACGTTGACGAAATGCCTCACTGGTGGGTAAACGGCTTCAAAATGGGTGACAGAATGTATTCACCCCACAGTCTTACCATGAAATTCACCATTACACTCTATGACGAGGAAATGGTAAAGGCGTTCTGTGAAGGTATTGACCGAAATATTTATCACGATATTGAATATACGGTTGACGGACTTACGGTCAGCTGTGTCTGGGACACATAAATTAAACGGCTTTCCCTTGGGAAAGCCGTATTTTGCAGGCAGACGGTGAACTGATGATTACAAAAGAGGTAAAGCTGATAGAATATACAAAAAAGCAGGATGCGGCAAACTGCATTACTCACGGGATTGGTGCGGTGATAACCGTAATCTGTTTTATACTGATGCTGAAAAAGGTGATTCCCGGAGGAAACGCCCTTCATATCGTTTCCGTTACGGTGCAGGGAATTGCGCTGATGGCGGTGTATTTTATCTCTGCGATCTATCACGGGTTACCTCAGGGAGAGGCAAAGAGGAGGGCGCGTCTTTTTGACCATATGGCAATTCCTTTGCTTCTTGCGGGTACTACCACGCCCTGCGCTCTGATTTCCCTCTACGCAGTCAGCAAGGTATCGGGAATAACCGTTTTTGTTATTGCCTGGACTTGTGCTTTTTTCGGCATAATTTCAAAACTGTTTTTCTTTGAGAAGCTGAAGGCGGCGGTAATGGTCGCCTATTTCGGAGGCGGAGCGGTAATGCTGGGAATGGCAATACCCTACGCATCGGCATTTGACAGAAAGGGCTTTGCTCTGCTGTTTGTCGGAAGCTTTGCATATGTCATCGGAGGTATTCTTTGCCGTGTGGGTATGAAAAGGCCTTGGGTGCACGCGGTGTTTCACGTGTTTGTGTTGGCGGGAAGTCTTATCCACTGGTACGTAATATATACTTTTATCGCTTGATTATTTTGGCAAAAACCAGTCAAAACAGAATAAGCAATAATAAGGCAG
>JAKSQQ010000095.1 GCA_024404015.1 Clostridia bacterium | reverse complement strand
ACATCAGCTTTTCCTGTTTCAATATCACAGTCAGCCGCATAGAAATCCTCTATTACAGGGGAATTATCATTGCCTGTGTTTTCAATATATACAGTCCATTCACAGGTAGCGTAATCCTCAAAAATCGTTGCCTCGACCGTTACGGTAATATCACTCGTTTTATGATTGAGTGTTACAAGAACGGTTTTTCCGCCTGCACGAACCGCACCGACTTCACTTTCGCTGCCGACAGAAATATTCCAGTCGGTTATCCCCTCTTTCAGATGCTTGCCGTCCACGGCAAAATCGTATGCAGGCGTTTTATCGGTAAGAATGTTTTCTTTAAACCAGCTGCGGCACATCTGCTTTTCGACATCACTGATTTTCGCCTCGTCTGCGGTCAAAGCCTCAAAGGAAAAATCTTCGCTGAAATATATATCGGCTTTCAGATGGTCTGCCAAAGTTTTTAATCCCGGAACATAGACAGAAAATGATGCAAGCAGGATCAGGATTACCTGCAGAAAAGACAATAACGGTTTAAATATTTTCATAGGTTTACCTCTTCTTCCTTTTATGACGGATTATTTCAGTGAATTCAATACTGACTTATTTTTAATGTGATTTTTTACTGCGTTTGAAACCCGCAGATAGTCATTGGTCAGAATGGTATCTATGCCCATATCAACATATCGGCAGGCCTCCTGCGGATCGTCGGCCCAGAAAACATTGCAATGAATGCCGTTTGATTTGGCATAATCAATACTGTCCTGATTAAAAAACGGTTTGAACAGCTGGATTTTCTTTGCACCAAGCTTAATTGCGCGGTCAACCATCCATCGCATATCGTGTTTTTCACCATCCCATCCTACGCAAAGCTCAATATCGGGGGCAATCTCATGAAATTCCGCAAGGCATTTGTCGGATATTGACATCATATAACAATGGTGTTCACATCCGTACTGTCGCAGCAAAGCTGCAATACGTTCATACTGCGGTTCTGAACTGTTCATATCCCAAATCTTCATGTGAATATTAAAAATCGCAGTACAAGCAAACTTTTTCAGAATATCTTCAAAAGTGATGATTTCAAGACCTGCAAACTCTTCTGCCGTTTTACATCCGAAATCAAACTGCTTAAGTTCTTCAAGTGTATAATCCCATATATTTCCTGTTCCGTCTGATACACGTTCCAAAGAAGAATCGTGAATAGAAACAAGCTCGCCGTCTCCAGTCGCCCAAAGGTCGAATTCGATTTCATCAGCTCCGAGCGCGACAGCAGCGCCGAAAGCAGGCATACTGTTTTCGGGCGCAACGGTACTGAATCCACGGTGAGCGCAGACGCGGGGATAAGAGAGTGTCTGCTCATTAGGAATCATCATGCTTCCTGCAGGACGGTACAGCCACGGCCTTCTGCCCTCTTCAATATATTCGTAATGTGCTTTAGGCTTTCCGCGGAAACCGGCAGGCTTGTAATGCTTTGCGTGAGGATCAATCTCACAGACCGCAAGGCCAACATCGTTTTTCATGTTGACAAGCATCTCCCCTTTCGGATTGACCATCATGCTGCATCCACACAATTCAGAGCCAGCGCCGAGGGATACAGACGAACGGATAAGATAGGCATTTGTGTTATAGCAAAGAAACTTGCCGATAGTTTCCAGCGTGTCATGTGTATCTGTTCGCTGATGAGAACAGCCGATGATTATGTCAACATTTTCTCTTGCGAGGGCGGCGAATTCTTCGTACATATAAAAATCATAGCAGGTCATGAAGCCGAAGCGGATACCCTCGATTTCTACCGTATAAGACTTTTCATAATTGTAGCTGTAAGAACAGTCCATACCATTGCCGCCCTGCATCGGTGTTTTAACCTCTGACGGTGCGGGATGAGCCTTGAAATACTTTCCGACCACATTGCCTGTTCTTTCAAAAGCATAGGTCGTGTTGCGCCAACCGCTTTCACTTTTGAAACCGAAGTTTGCAAATACAATAGCGTGACAGCGTCTTGCGGTTTCGGAAGCCTTCTTATAAACCGCGTCGTTATATTTTTCAATGGACTGATAAAACTGCTCTGCATTTTCAGTTGCCGCGGGAATATCGCAGTATTCAGGCCAAACAATCAGATCCATTGAATCGTCGCAGCTGTCAATGATTTTCATCATACCTTCAAAACATTCATCAAGTTTTGTATAATCAAAAGAGTAGTATGGCTGAATAATGCAGGCTTTCATTTAAAACGTCCTTTCCGATGCTTTATTGTCTGAATTGTAACACACATTGTCCGGAAAAAACAAGGATTTTTAGCGGACAGTATAAAAAAATAAGAAGATTGATTGTATCATAATCAACCTTCTTATTTGGTGCACCGAAATCGGTGAAATCCGAACCTTTATCTGCCGCTTCAATTTCGGCAAAGGTTATTGTTTTTGAACCGTCTTTGAAGTTGA
>JAKSQQ010000094.1 GCA_024404015.1 Clostridia bacterium | reverse complement strand
GAAGCGGGGATAATGACCGACGGAAAAGAATAATCCCGTTCTCCTTTGAGAGCGGGATTGATTTTTTATTCGAGGATATTGCTTGTGACGTAGTCAACGCTCCAGTCAATGAGCTGCTGACCTTCCTCGGCGGTATCAACGGTCCAGCAGTTGATTTTGATTCCTTTTGAATGAAGCAGGTCGATGTTTTCCTTTGTGAGGGCTTTGTAGTGGATATCAAGGTCGAATTTATGCTCAACAAGTCTGTCGGGAAGGTCCTGCGTAAAATCGTCAACAAGGAACTGTACCACGGAGCAGGGGAGATACTGCCTTACTCTTACAAGATTGTCAAAGCAGAAAGAAATGAAGATTATGTTTTCAATATAATCACATTCTTTTATTTCCCCGATGATTTCACCGATTTCCTCGTATGTGAATTCGTTTTTCAGCTCAAGAACGCCCACCTTTTCATATCTTTTGCAGGTGTTGACATATTCCTTGAGAGTGGGCAGACAAAGCTCTTTTCTCGTGCTGTCGCCTTTATGGATAAGGGTAAGATTGCGCAGGGTATCAAAATTACTGCCCTCAACGGAAATATCCTCCGTTGCCACTCTGCCTGTGTTGTCATCGTGAATGATGATGTATTTTCCGTCAGCCGTTTTATGAACGTCTGTTTCAATACCGAAATGACTTCTGTTGCCTGCGGCGATGAATGCGGCGTTTGTGTTTTCAAGCTCTATGCCGCTCATGCCTCTGTGGGCAATCATGAGGGTGTTTTTGCTGTTTACCTTAATTGTATTCATAGTATTACCTCCTGCATACGCAGCTTATTTTTTACCGAACATCCATTCAAGGGCATACTGTATGTATTCGTCCCAGAATTCCCAGCAGTGAGTTCCGGGAGACTCTCTGTAGGTAAGGTCGTAGCCGTGACTCTTCAGCTTGTCGCGTAAACGGATATTTTCGTCGTAGAGGCCGTCTTCCGTACCGCATCCCATAAACCGACGGGGTCTGTTTTCTTCATTTGCTTTCATTTCGGCAAGGGTAAACAGATTATCCTCGTCGGGTATGATTTGCTCTTCACCGAAAATCGGTATCATTACGTCTCTGAAACGCCTTATTTCCATATCCGCGGCAGAGGAAAATCCCGCACCGGCGCAGAAACGGTTGTTTTCACGCAGAGCAATTTTCAGCGCTCCGTATCCGCCCATGGAAAGACCTGCAACGAAATTGTCCTCTCTTTTGGGGGATATGTTAAAAAATTCGCACATTCTGTCGGGTAGCTCTTTGGCTATGAATGTGTAATAATTCATGCCGTATTTCATGTCGGTATAAAAGCTTTTATGTGCGCAGGGCATTACCACGGCAATTCCGTATTCCGAAGCGTATCTCTCTATGGAGGTCCTTCTCATCCAGATTGTGTGGTCGTCGCTCAGACCGTGAAGAAGATAAAGGCATTTGTATTTTTCATCGGGAGCTTTTGCGTTGGTGCCTATTTCACCATTCAGATTTTTCTGAGGAAGCAAAACGTATACCTCGGTCTGAATTCCCAGTACTTCGCTGAAAAACTTGAAATCAAGAAAAGCCATGACAAACCTCCGTAACAGTATATTCCGATTTATGAAAAAGTGCTCCATCCTCGGATGAAGCACGTCGGTATCAGTCTTCCTTCTTGGGAAGCAGTGACTTGACAAGAAGCAGGATTACGATAAGACCTGCAACGATAACGCCGATCCAGATGAAAAGGCAGACGCCCATGGGCTGGAAGGGGCAGATGCCGCAGAGATTGCATTTTTCCTCAACCTTTTCCGTAACCTCGGGCTCCGTGGTGGTGATTACGGTCTCGGAAATTGTTTCCGGCTCTGTGGTGGTCTGAGCAAAGCTCATATAACCGGCAACCGTGCAGTAGAAGGAAACGTCAAGATTGCTGCCGTCGCTGAGTACGTCGCTGCCGCCGATTTCAATAATGGGTGTACCGTTAATCATAACTCTTTCTTCGGGAACGTAAAGATTGAAGGGAGTGCCGTCAGATGCCTTGATGCTGCTGAGAGCAATTTTGTAGATTGCACCCTCGTCAACTTCTTCTGTTGAGGCACATTCTCTGAAATTATCGCGAGCGATTTCATCGGCATAGTAATCGGTTTCGTCAAGGCCGGTAAGCTCTTCGGGCTTGACGGACTTATACCACTTGATTTCTTCAATGGTGAAATTCTCGGTCATATCAAGGATATTTTCGGGTGCGCTTGTAAGAGAAACGGAAATGGTGAATTCCGTTTTGCTCAGCTTTTCACCCGGCTCAAGAACGTAAGCAATGTTGATATATTCAATTGCATCGTCACCCGTTGCAAAGCAGGCGGGTGCAAGGACCGACGCTATCAGTAATGCAGAAATGAGAACTGCAAATAATTTTTTCATAGTAAATTCCTCCTGAGATATGTTACTCGAATATAATACACCCTATACGGATTAAATGCAATAATTTTAAG
>JAKSQQ010000093.1 GCA_024404015.1 Clostridia bacterium | reverse complement strand
CCCATTGCGTTGGGATATTTTGCCGTTTCCTTTTCGCTGGGTATTAAGGCGGCTTCGGTGGGGATGACCTGGTATCAGGGCTTTATCTCAAGCATTCTCAACCACGCTTCCGCAGGGGAGTACGCCGTAATACAGACGATTGCCGATAATTCGGGATATATTTCAATGGCTCTTCTCACCATTGTGGTAAATTGCAGGTATCTGCTTATGAGTACCGCCCTGAGTCAGCGGGTTGCCCCCGAAGAAAAGACGGGTCACCGTCTGCTTATGGGCTTCGGCGTTACGGATGAAATATTTGCCGTAAGTATTGCCCAAAACGGTAATGTTAATCATTTTTACGAATACGGTGCCATGCTGATTGCCCTTCCCTCATGGGCTCTGGGTACTGCTTTGGGTATTATCGCAGGTAATATCCTTCCCGAGTCTGTTGTGCTTGCCCTCAGCGTTGCCATCTACGGTATGTTCATTGCAATTATCGTTCCTCCCGCAAAGCAGGATAAAGCAATTCTCATTCTTATCATCATCAGCTTTATTTTAAGCTTTATCTTCTCAAAAATCAGTCTGCTTTCCTCAATCCCCGAAAGTATCAGAATTATTATTCTGACCGTTCTGATTTCATCCCTGGGAGCAATTCTGTTCCCCGTAAAAGATAATGACGGGGAGGAAGACGGACAATGAACGTATCACAGACCGGCATTTATCTTTATATCCTTGTGGCGGCGGGAGTATCCTTTTTGCTTCGTGTTCTGCCTATGACCTTGATACGGAAAAAGATTACCAATAAGTTTTTCAAATCATTTTTGTACTATGTTCCCTACGTAACCCTTGCAATTATGGTTTTTCCTGCCATTATTAACGCAACGGACAGTTGGATTGCAGGAACTGTCGCCCTTGCGGCAGGCGTAGCGAGTGCCTGGTTCGGACTTAAAATGATTTCCGTGGCGGTAATCTGCTGCCTGGTCACTTTTGCATTTGAGTTTTTATTCTAAGTATATTTTCAGAGGTTTTATATGCCTAAGACAGAATTTTCATACTACAAAGTCCCCATGGTTGACACAATAGCGGAAATGATTGATTATGCCGCTGCCAACGCATCGGGAAGACCTGCCTACAAATTCAAGAAAAACGGTGAAGTGCAGACCTATACCTTCGGTCAGTTCATTGACAGATTTACTTCTTTGGGAGCTTATCTTGTGTCAAAGGGCTTTACCGACTGCCACTATGCGTGTGTGGGAAAGAACAGCTTCAACTGGATTACCGCCTATTTTACGGGACTTCGTTCATCCGGAGTTTTTGTTCCCGTTGACAAAGAGCTTCCCGAGGAGGACCTGATTCACATTCTCAATGACTGTGAGGCGCAGGTACTGTTCTGCGATAAGAAATACGAGCCGATAATTGAAAATAATATTGACTCTCTCAAAGGTATAAAAATTTATATTTCTCTTGACCGTGAAGAGGATGAGGGCAGATATATTTCCCTTGAAACCGCCGTTAAAGAGGGCTCTTTCCTTGATAAATCCGCTTATCTTGATCAAAAAACGGATAATCTCGCCATGAAAATGCTGGTTTATACCTCGGGTACCACCGGTATGTCAAAGGGCGTCATGCTCAGCGAGCATAATCTTATTGCCTGCACCTGCAACGGCCTTCGCGTCACCAAATTTTACGATGTGGGTCTTTCCGTGCTTCCGTATAACCACACTTACGAAAATGTTGCGGATTTGCTTATTTCCTTCCATTATCATTCATGCCTTTGCATCAATGACAGTCTTAAAGCAATCCTCAACAATATGAAATTATATCAGCCCGAATATATCTGTATTGTTCCCGCAATTGCCGAAATTTTTTATAGCAGAGTTATGCGTGAGCTTGAAAAAACGGGAATGACCAAAAAATTCAACGCTCTTGTTGCCACCTGCAACGGCATGAGAAAAGCGGGTGTTGACAAAAGACGTAAAATGTTTGAGAATATTCTTGATAAATTCGGCGGTAATCTTAAAAAGGTTATCTGCGGCGGTGCTCCCGTCAGAGCCGAGGTAGCCCAATTCTTTGAAAATATCGGTATTGATTTCATCAACGGCTACGGTATTACGGAGTGTTCACCCCTTATCTGCGTAAATAACGATGAGTTTAACGATTATCATACCGCCGGTTACAAACTTCCCTGCATTGAGTGGAGAATTGATAAGCCCAATTCCGAGGGCATCGGTGAAATCTGCGTTAAAGGTGACATCGTAATGATGGGCTACTACCATAATCAGGAGCAGACCGACGAGGTGCTGAAGGACGGCTGGTTCTATACCGGGGACTACGGACTTATCAATGAGGATAACCGTCTGATTATCTGCGGCAGAAAGAAAAACATTATCGTTCTCAATAACGGAAAGAATATTTATCCCGAAGAAATAGAGGGATATATTCAGGGCATCGACTACGTTCAGGAGGTAATCGTCAGCGGTACCGTTGACGAAAAGGGCAACGAAACCACTCTTCAGGCAGAGGTTTACCTTAACGAAAAGAAAACGGGTGCCGAGGTGCTGAGAAAAATCAGAGAGGTATGCAGAAATCTTCCCATTTACAAGCAGATTTCAGACGTAAAAATCCGTGACGAGGAATTTGAAAAAACAAGCACCAACAAGATTAAGAGAAAACAGACTCAGCCGGATTCTCCCAAGGTAAAGGAAAAACCCAAAAAGGAGAAAAAGGAAAAGGTCAAAGAGGACAAGCCAAAAGAGAAAAAAGCCAAAGAGGATAAACGCAAAGAGAAAAAGGTTAAAGAAGACAAGTCCAAAGAAAAAAAGGCCAAAGAAAACGGCGATGAATAAAAAAGGCGGATATTCGTTTGCTGACGTCCGATATGGATGTTTTTCAAAGATTAATCTAAATCGAGCGTAGTAAAAGGGTAAACAGACACCGTGAATCGTAGTAATGCTTTTCACGGTGTCTGTTTTTCTATCCGCAAATCCGCACATTCGATTTATCTGCTTATTTCCACTAAAATATAGGGGAAATCAAAAACGGGAGGTCGAAAGACTATGAAAACAAAATGTTCTATCGGGTGGTAAAAGAACTTGCCAAAAAGGAAGGTATCACGGAACCGCTCAAAGCAGAAAATCAGATGCTTTGGGTGCGGCGGATTAATACAATACGGCAGACGGCGACGGAAATAGTAAATAGTGGAATAATCTACGCAT
>JAKSQQ010000092.1 GCA_024404015.1 Clostridia bacterium | reverse complement strand
GCAGGTTTCTCCGTGGGTGATTATATTGAAAATCCTGAACATTTCATAGGATTTGTAATTTGCCTTTAATTTGGGATTGCCGTTGAGGCATTTCTTGAAGATGACGGGATACCATTGTCCCCAGAATCCGTCGTCATAGCGGATAATACCGATTTCGGGTTTGTAATCTTCAATGGAATAGTCCCTCTCTTTTCCCGTGTATTCCTTGCAGAATTTTCTGAAGCTTTCGCCCAGGGGAGTGATTTTTTCCTCGTTATCGGTCATTACGCTGATGCTTTCCACATAGCAGCAGTCAACGCCTGCCTTCTGAGCGAATACAAGATTATGATACAGTTCTTTGGGAGAATGACCGGGGTGGGTTAAACGGAACCAGTTGTCAACGCAGTTGTAAAGAGGTGTGTTATATTCCATAGCAGCACCTGCCGCAATGGCAAAGCCCACGTTGGAATAATCCTCTTTCATTGATTTGTAGTTGGGGATGATGCCGCATTCGGCAAAGGTGTGGAGCATAACGGCGAAAACATGCTCACCCAGCATTGCGGGAGCGCCGTCCTTTTTGAATCCCTCTGCGTATTCCTTAAGCTGCTTCCTGAGAATCTCTCCCTGCTGCACGGGGTCCTTTGTATCGGAAAGAGGAAACACGGGAAGTATTTTTTTCAGCTTTGTATTAAGCTGAATTGAGGGATTCTGACTGGCTATCATGTGTTCAAGTTCATCGTACATGATGCCGTCAAAATATTCACTTTCAGAAAGTGCCTTGACATATTCGTCATAAAGCTTCAGTCTGTGGCAACCATCCGAATTATCTGCCCATGCATAGCCGTCATCGGCTTTGCATTCTATTGTGGTATTCTGATACTCGTAATTCGTAATGAAATGAACATCGCGTTTTTCAAAATAATCGCTTAATTTGTGAGCTGCGTCAACCGATTCTTCCTTTGTGAACTGATTAACGTCAACGTGACATACGGCAAAGTCAATAAGCTTTCCGTTATCGGTTACAAGGTCGATTTTTTCTTCGTTATTCAGAACCTGTTTGTGAAAAACGTTGAGTCCTATTTTCATTGGCTTATTCATGTGTCATATCCTTTCGGGCAGTTATTTTTTGTTTTTTCAATTGGGTTTTTACGAGAGAAGCAATATTCAGACAGATATGGGCTGCGGCTTTTTTTACTGCCCTTCTGCCGTTTATTACGGACCAGCCGTTGAATTTGCTTATCATTTCAAAGTCGTTGTAATCGTCGCCTACGACTACGGCGTTTTCCTTTTTCAGACCGAAATATTCCAGAATGTGACCCACGCCCGCCGCTTTTCCCGAGCCCTTCACGCCGATATTGATGTGAGGACCGTTGACAAAAGCGGTGATTGTGTCGCCGTATTTTCTGTTTATATCCTCTGCAAGCTCAAGGGCCCTCTGAGGATTAGGCATTTCGGCATAGTAATGAAAGTATTTTTCGCTTTCATCTGCCTTTGAATAGTAAACGCAGTCGGAAATCGGGGTGAAATATTCCTCCAGCTTTACGAACATATCACGCAGGATAAATTCCTCGTGGATGTGTGAGCCGTCGGGTCTTAGTATGAGTGAGCCGTTGTAGACAATCAGATAGTCGAAGCTTAATCCCATTTCCTTTGCTTTGGGGAGAAAATCCTCGCCTCTGCCGGTGACTATGCCGAAATAATTGCCGGCGGCTCTCCATTTTTCTATTGCTTTGTTATTCCTTTCAAGCTGTTTTTTAGTGGTACGGTAGGTACCGTCAAAATCGCTTGCCATCAGCATTTTCATAAGCTTTTCCTTAAATATTGACAGTCAGTCTGTCTCTGAATCCTGTCAGAGAAACGGTTTTATGATTTATTGCTTTTATTCCGTCAGTTCCTACGGTGATGACGGTACCGCCGTCAAAACCGGGACGAAAGCCCGAAGCCATACCGATTTTCATCATGTAGGTCAGACGGATTCCCTCATAGATGACGGAAAAATCGTTCAGATGGTCGTGACCGCAGAAAACATATTTTGCATTTCCGGCTTCCTTAAGCACATCGAAGAAGCCCCGTGAAAAGGGATTATCGTTTTCATCGTATTCACAGCAGATTTTTTCGAATCTGTCTCCCGTGCCGCCGCAGTTTTCATCCCAACTGTCACCGGAATGATAAAGCTTGTATGCGGTTTCGTATTCGGGCAGGGGAATATGCATTATTGCGGAAACCTCGGCATTGCCGCCGGAAATTCTCTTCGTTCCCTCACAGACCCATTTTGCCCATTGATTCTGTATTTCGTTGGGCTGGGAATGGTGACTGTCGGTCATAAGGAGGGTTTCAATCAATCTGCCGCCCGATTCATCCTTTTCAATTATGTTGACTGCGTAGTTTCCGCAGCCCATACGAGGGTCACCCTTCTTCAAAAGACAATGGGGGCCCGACATCATAACATCACAGAGGAAATTCTGATCACAGTTGGATTCATCGTCGTGATTGCCGAAAACGGGAGCCCAGGGAATACCGAAGCTTTCCATAAGGTCGGTAAGCCGTCTGATTGAATACCAGTCGGAATCACTGCACACCATATCGCCGGAGAGAGTAATCAGATCCGGCTTAACGTCATTTACAATCGCTCTGAGTACCGCCTCGGCGCCTATTCCCGTGAATATGCGGTAACCGAAATCGGAAAAATGAATATCCGCAACGTTCAGTATTCTGAAATCACGGTCCTTTTCTTTATAGACGGCCGCACCGTAGTCAAGGGTATATTCATCTTCCTCCGACCACACGTCCTCGGAGGGCTTGCCTACGTGCTTTTCCCCAATCGTTTCCTTCTGATTGAACAGTAATTTTACAAATTCACCCTTTGAGGTTTGCATTTCATAACCTCCGGTTACGTTGTATCCGCCGCTTGTTATGGCAACAAGAACGGACATAATAAATGCCATTATCTTTATCATATCAAAGTTTTTTCAATGCACCTGTGGGGCAGGCGTTTACGCATTTGCCGCAGGTCTTGCAGTAATCCGTTACCTCGGGTTTGTTGAATTCGGGCTTGATTACGGTTGTAAAGCCCCTGCCTACAAGTCCGAGAATGCCCTTGCCTGCTTCTTCGGAGCATACTCTTACGCAGAGATTACAGAGGATGCATTTATTTTGGTCTCTTTCAATTACGGCAAGCTTTCTTTCCTTTTGACAGTTGTGCTTGTCGCCCTTGAATCTTGCGGGATTTACATCGTATTCATTTGCGTAGCGGATAAGCTTGCATTCGTGATAATCGTGGCATCCGCATTCAAGACATCTCT
>JAKSQQ010000091.1 GCA_024404015.1 Clostridia bacterium | reverse complement strand
TGACTACCGTCAGGCCTTTTTCCTTAACGCATTTTTCAACCGCCTTAAGGGTATCGGACGAAATATGGATACCGCAGAGGAAGCAAAGCTTCAAGCTGTCAAGAAGTCTTTCGTCTGCCTTGTGGTCAAATACGGCGGTGCTGTTCATTGAAACGAATGAAAAATGCTTTCTCAGGAAATAGGGAGAAAATCTTGCCCATGAAATACCGTTTTTGCAGGTTTCTCCGTGGGTGATTATATTGAAAATCCTGAACATTTCATAGGATTTGCTGTTTACCTTTAATCCGGGATTGCCGTTGAGACATTTCTTGAAGATGACGGGATACCACTGCCCCCAGAAGCCGTCGTCATAGTGTATGATGCCGATTTCGGGTCTGTAATCCTCAATGGAATAGTCCCTTTCTTTTCCCGTATATTCTTTGCAGAATTTTTGAAAGCTTTCGCCCAGGGGAGTGATTTTCCCCTCGTTATCGGTCATTACGCTGATGCTTTCCACATAGCAGCAGTCAACACCTGCCTTCTGAGCGAATACAAGATTATGATACAGCTCCTCGGGAGAATGCCCCGGATGTGTCATACGGAACCAGTTGTCAACACAGTTGTAAAGAGGCATATTATATTCCATCGCCGCACCTGCCGCAATGGCAAAGCCCACGTTGGAATAATCCTCTTTCATTGATTTGTAGTTGGGGATGATGCCGCATTCGGCAAAGGTGTGGAGCATAACGGCGAAAACGTGCTCACCCAGCATTGCGGGAGCGCCGTTCTTTTTGAATCCCTCTGCGTATTCCTTAAGCTGTTTTCTGAGAACTTCTCCCTGCTTTACAGGGTCCTTCGTATCGGAAAGAGGAAATACGGGAAGTATCTTTTTAAGCTTTGTGTTAATCTGAATTGAAGGATTCTGGCTGACAATCATGTGTTCAAATTCGTCGTACATAATGCCGTCAAAATATTCGCTTTCGGACAGTGCCTTTACGTATCCGTCGTAAAGCTTCAGTCTGTGACAGCCGTCCGAATTATCCGCCCATTCAAAGCCGTCAGCCGATTTGCAGTCTATCGTCGTATTCTGAAATTCGTAATTCGTGATGAAATGAACGCCGCGCTTTTCAAAATACTCGCTTAATCTGTGAGCCGCGTCAACCGATTCTTCTTTTGTGAACTGATTAACGTCAACGTGGCATACCGCGAAGTCAATAAGCTTTCCGTTATCGGTTACAAGGTCGATTTTTTCTTCGCTGTTCAGGACCTGACGGTGAAAAACGTTGAGTCCTGTTTTCATCGGTTTATTCATGAGATATATCCTTTCGGGTAGTATTTTTCTTTTGCTTTTTCAGCAGGATTTTTACGAGGGAAGCGATATTCAGACAGATGTGTGAAGCGGCTTTTTTTACCGCTCTCCTGCCGTTTATTACGGACCAGCCGTTAAACCTGCTTATCATTTCAAGGTCGTTGTAATCATCGCCTACGACTACCGCATTTTCCTTTTTCAGACCGAAACACTCCAGAATATGACCGACTCCCTCTGCTTTCCCCGAGCCCTTCACACCGATATTGATATGAGGTCCGTTGACAAAAGCGGTGATCGTATCGCCGTATTTACCGTTGATATCCTCCGCAAGCTCAAGCGCTCTCTGAGGATTGGGCATTTCGGCATAGTAATGAAAGTACTTCTCGCTTTCATCTGCCTTTGAATAGTAAACGCAGTCGGAAACCGGGGCGAAATATTCCTCCAGCTTCACGAACATATCACGCATGATAAATTCTTCGTGGATATGTGAGCCGTCGGGTCTGAGTATGAGTGAGCCGTTATACACAATCAGATAGTCAAAGCTTAATCCCATTTCCTTCGCTTTCGGGAGAAAGTCCTCGCCTCTGCCGGTGACTATACCGAAATAGTTTCCGGCGGCTCTCCATTTTTCTATTGCTCTGTTATTTTTATCAAGCTGCTTCCGGGTGGTACGGTAGGTACCGTCAAAGTCGCTTGCCATCAGCATTTTCATAAGCTTTTCCTTAAATATTGACAGTCAGTCTGTCTCTGAATCCTATCAGAGAAACCGTTTTATGATTTATTGCTTTGATTCCGTTACCGCCTACGGTAATGACGGTACCGCCGTCAAAACCGGGGCGAAAGCCCGATGCCATACCGATTTTCATCATATAAGTCAGCCGTATGCCCTCATAGAGTACGGAAAAATCATTCAGATGATCGTGACCGCAGAAAACATATTTTGCGTTTCCCGCTTCTTTGAGTACGTCAAAGAAGCCCCTTGAAGAGGGATTGCCGTTTTTATCGTATTCACAGCAGATTTTTTCAAATCTGTCCCCACAGCCGCTGCAGTCATCATCCCAGCTGTCGCCGGAGTGATAAAGTCTGTATGCGGTTTCGTATTCGGGCAGGGGAATATGCATTATTGCGGAAACCTCCGCATTGCCGCCGGAGATTTTTTCCGTTCCTTCACAGACCCATTTTGCCCATTGATTCTGTATTTCGTTGGGCTGGGAATGGTGACTGTCGGTCATAAGGAGGGTTTCAATCAATCTGCCGCCCGATTCATCCTTTTCAATTATGTTGACTGCGTAGTTTCCGCAGCCCATACGAGGGTCACCCTTCTTCAAAAGACAATGGGGGCCCGACATCATAACATCACAGAGGAAATTCTGATCACAGTTGGATTCATCGTCGTGATTGCCGAAAACGGGAGCCCAGGGAATACCGAAGCTTTCCATAAGGTCGGTAAGCCGTCTGATTGAATAACTGTCGGAATCGCCGCATACCATATCACCGGAGAGAGTAATAAGATCGGGTTTGACGTCCCTTACGATCGCTCTGAGTACCGCCTCTGCACCTATACCCGTAAAAATGCGGTAACCGAAATCGGAGAAATGAATATCCGCAACGTTTAGTATTCTGAAATCGCGGTCCTTTTCCTTGAATACGGCAGCACCGCAGTCAAGGGTGTATTCATCCTCCTCTGACCACACGTCTCCGGAGGGCTTGCCGATACACTTTTCAGCAATCGTTTTCTCTTTATTAAACAGTATTTTGATAAATTCACCTTTTGAGGTCTGCATTTTATAACCTCCGGTCACGCCGTATCCGCCGCTTGTTACGGCAACAAGAACGGACATAATCAAAGCCATTACTTTTATCATATCAGAGTTTCCTCAAAGCGCCTGTCGGACAGGCGTTGACACACTTGCCGCAGGTCATGCAGTATTCGGTTACCTCGGGTTTGTTGAATTCGGGCTTGATTACGGTGGCGAAGCCCCTTCCCACAAGTCCGAGAATACCCTTGCTTACGTCTTCACTGCATACTCTTACGCAAAGATTGCAGAGGATGCATTTATTTTGGTCTCTTTCAATTACGGCAAGCTTTCTTTCCTTCTGACAGCTGTGCTTGTCACCGTTGAATCTTGCGGGGTTTACGTCGTATTCGTTTGCATAGCGGATAAGCTTGCATTCGTGATAATCGTGGCATCCGCATTCAAGACATCTCT
>JAKSQQ010000090.1 GCA_024404015.1 Clostridia bacterium | reverse complement strand
TGCCAAGAGGTGAATTATCTCTCTCATATACGGGCTTCTCTGCTCCGTCATCAAGAGCGAATGCCTGGGTAAGGGTAATACCTCCCTCACCGAGAAGCTGTGCACGTACATAGAGGAAGTCCTCTGCGCCCTCAACGGTGTCAAGGTCAAGGGTGTAGGTAACGGTATCACCTGACTGCTGATAATCCTCCGACTTGATTACATTGCCGTTTGCAACCCACTTGAGATTATATGTGTTATTGAAGGAAACGGTAATCTTGTGACCGTCAATGCTGATATCGGAAAACATGGGAATGGGCTTATCGGTATCTCTTACGTCAAGGTTCTCTGCAGGTCCGAATTTTTCGGTATCCTTTCTGATACATCTTGTTACCATGAAGAATGCGCCGGACTGCATAGTCTTTCTGATATTGTCAAGGTCGTTTGCTTCCATCATAAAAACAGAATATGAGGAGTCAACGTCTCTGATGAAATGGGTATCACCGTTGGAAAAACCGATTACGTTTTTGCCGTAGGGAAGACACTCCATAAGCAGATTATCCCAGGTATCTCTGTCATAACCCGTTGTGCCGTTATGCTCGTTGAAAACCTCCATACCGAGGCAGGTATCGTAACGCAGAAGGATATCCGCAAAGTAAGGAATCTTTTCGGGGTCACCGCAGTTGGCTCTGTCGGAATTGGTGTTGAGCCAGTCACCGGGGTGATTTATGAAGGAAAGAGCGCCGCTTTCGTCTGCTATGCGGACTGCACCCTCATAATCGTTTTCAAAGCCGAGGTAATTATCACCCACACCTTCGGGAAGGAAGATGCCGTTAACGTGGTCCTTTGAAATGGTAAGGCCGTTCAGCTCGTTGCCGCCGGTAACGCATACCATTCCGCTGCCTCTCGCTTCGCCGTCAACAGGATATTCGCCGCTCTGAAGCTGAGCATATTCCTCATCGGTAAACCAATGGGTCTTGTTGCCGATAATATCCTGATAGAGATAAAGGGGAAGCTTTGTGGGCTTCTTATTCCATTCCTTGCCGGTAACTGCGTGATCGGTCATGGCGAGGAAATCGTAGCCCTGATTGTAGTATTCGAGTATCATATCGCGGTAGTCAACCTCAGCGTCGCTGACGAATGAGTGAGTATGGAGATTGCCCTTATAAGCGCCCCAGGCACCGTCTCCGCTCCAGATGACGTCTTCATAAGGATTCAGAATCGTGTAATCCTTTGCCGCTGTATCTGCCGCAAACGCGGTAAAGGGCATAATCATGAGAAATGCGAGAACAAGTGAAACTGCTTTAATCGTTTTCTTTTTCATTACAAATCCCTCCTGAATTGATATACAGATTATATCATAGGATTATTATCTTTTCAATCTGCTTTTTAGAACTGTCAAAAGTATTTTTCACATATTGAAATTATAATTTGCCTATGGTAGAATTGAATGTATTCATCGGGGAGGGATTGAATTGTTTTCCGCTTGTAATATTCTGCTTGTAATTTTCGTAATACTTCAATGCATTTGTGCGCCTGCGTATATTATTTCCACCAAGCCCGGCTGCAGTATAAAAACCCTTATTCTCAAAGCCACCTGTTCAACGATTTTTCTTGCAACGGGAATAATCGCGGCAATCGGCTCGGGCGGATTTGATTCGGTTTATCCGAAGCTTATGGTAATCGGATTTGCCTGCTCCTGGATAGGCGACGTAATGCTTCACTGGGACCCCAAAACGCCCCGTATCATAGCGGGCGGTCTGGGATTTCTGACGGCTCACGTGCTTTTCATCACCTCCTACATCAAGACGGAGGGTACGCTGACGGGTGAAACGAAAATCATTTCAAAGAGAGATATCTTTATCATTCTCGGTGTATTCGCCCTTGCGGTCGTCATTTACTTTGCTCTCAAGCTCAAAGCGGGAAAGCTTCTCGCTCCCATTGCGATTTACGCCGTTGTGCTCAGCTTCATGATTGCGAAGACACTTGACCTCGGGATCGCACTCATTGACACGAAGCCCGCCGCCGCGGTGCTTATTCCCCTGGGTGCATTCCTCTTTGCCGCATCGGATTTCACTCTGGGAATCAGTTTTCTCGGCAAAACGGATTTCAAGAAGCAGGCACTGAATATGGCACTCTATCTCCCAGCACAGATGCTGCTGGCGTTGTCGATATACTTTATGTGAGAAGTGAATATTGAATATATCTGCTACGATCTCGGCATTACTCTTAAAGATTTCTTTAATACAGATGAAAAAAGTTCCCTTGATAATGCACTTAAATAGCTCAGTCCGAGTCAAAAGGAAAAGCTTGCGGATTTTATAAACTCAATTTATTGACAGACAAAACGTATATCCCGCCTCGGGGCGGGTTTTTTGTTTATATGCCCGTTTTATCTTGCAAAAGCGGCTGCATAATTCTATAATCATATCAGGAAAACAGAAAGGGTGATTGATTTGGATTATCCCGCATACGGCGTTTACCGTCATTTCAAAGGAAATTACTACAAGCTGCTGTACGTTGCGAAGGACAGCGAAACCCTTGAGGAAAAAGCCGTTTACAAAGCACTTTACGGTGAGGGCGGCGTCTGGGTGAGGCCTCTCGCCATGTTCACCGAAACGGTTGAGCGCGACGGCGTTACCGTGCCGAGGTTTCAATACATCTGCCGTGACGAAAGCGAGCTGAAATTACTCAAAAAACAGGATGAACTTCCCGAGGGTAAAATCAGAATGTGGTTTTTCGGGACGGGCTCCGGCACTCAGCCCCGTGCAGGCAGACATCACGTTTCCTTTGCGGTGGAAATGCCCAACGGCGTTTACTGGTTTGATGCAGGTGAATGCGGCTCCTACATGGCGCACATAATGGGACTTGACCTGCTGAAAATCAGAAGCGTATTCATTTCTCATTGCCACATGGACCATGTAGGCGGTCTGGGTAATCTTCTCTGGAATATCAGAAAGCTCACTCAGGGCAAAAACGCAAAGGGTCTTCCCGTGGGTGGAAACGTTGACGTTTTCGTACCCGTTAAAAGCACCTACGACGGACTTATGCAGTTGCTTTCCAACACCGAGGGCAATTTCAAATGTGATTACACCCATACCTATCATCCCGTGAACGAGGGACTGCTTTACGAATCCCCTGCCGATGATTTCAGAGTATATGCAAAGCTGAATACTCACCTTGATACTGCCACCTCTTATTCATACATAATAGAAGCAGGCGGTAAAAGGATAGTATTCTCGGGAGATTTCAATTTCACGGATATGTCTTACATCATGCCGAAGGACGGCTGTGATTTATTCATGTGCGAAACGGGACACAACAAGCCCCTTGATATTTGCGAAAAAATCAGAGAAGATAAAATGAATGTGAAGCGTCTGTTCCTCTTCCATAACGGTCCCCGTGTAATGGACGACATTGAGGGAACGGAAAAAATACTGAGCGAAAACTTCAGCGGAGAGTGGAAAATCTGCGAGGATGCCACCACCTATATTTTCTGATTGAAATTTTCATCATTTCATCTTATAATT
>JAKSQQ010000009.1 GCA_024404015.1 Clostridia bacterium | reverse complement strand
TATTATTCGTATTCGATTGTAGCGGGTTCTTTTGTGCTGATGTCGTAAAGGACACGGTTTACACCCTTGACCTCTTTGAAGATACGGTCACGGATTTTGAAGAGAACCTCATAGGGGATTTCCTCGGGAGTAGCGGCGGTAGCGTCAACTGAATTTACGGCACGGATGATTACGGGCCAATTGTCCGTACGCTTGCCGTCCTTGATACCTGTTGAGGTAAAGGGAGGTACAACGGTGAAATACTGCCATACCTTTGTGTTGAGACCTGCAATGTCAAATTCCTCACGGAGGATGGCATCGCTTTCGCGGACTGCTTCAAGTCTGTCTCTGGTGATTGCACCGACACAGCGAACACCCAGGCCGGGACCGGGGAAGGGCTGACGGTAAACCATGTTGTCGGGAAGACCCAGTTCTTTGCCTACAACTCTTACTTCGTCCTTGAAGAGAAGCTTGACGGGCTCAACAAGTTCAAAGTCAAGGTCTTCGGGGAGACCGCCTACGTTGTGATGTGCCTTTACGCCGTGGCTTTCAAGTATGTCGGGATAGATAGTTCCCTGAGCAAGGAACTTAACGCCCTCAAGCTTGTGTGCCTCCTCGGCAAATACGTCTATGAATTCCTTGCCGATAATCTTACGCTTTGTTTCGGGGTCGGAAACGCCTGCAAGCTTATCAAGGAATCTGTCTGTTGCGTCAATGTAAATAAGGTTAGCGTCAAGCTGCTTGCCGAATACTTCGATTACCTGCTCGGGCTCGCCCTTACGGAGAAGACCGTGGTTAACGTGAACGCAGGTGAGCTGCTTGCCGATTGCTTTAATAAGAAGTGCCGCTACTACGGATGAATCAACACCGCCGGAGAGAGCCAGGAGAACCTTGCCGTCACCGACCTGTGTCTTGATTTCGGCTACCTGCTCGTCAATGAATTTCTGAGCAAGCCGGGAATTGGTGATACGAACCATATCATCGGGTCTTACGTTACTCTGCATAATTATCTCTCCTTTATCAGTTGGTGTAGTTGTCAAAGTAACCCTGAATAAGTACAACGGGTGTACCCTTGTCACCTGAGCCGCTGGTAAGGTCGCAGAGTGAGCCGATAAGGTCTGTGTACTTTCTGGGGGTAGTACCCTGAGATGCCATGTTGCCTACGAGACTGCCTGACTTCTCGGAAATCTTCTTTGAAATTGCTTCCTTGAGTTCGTCGCCGGAAAGACTCTTGAAATCGTTATCTGCAAGGTACTTGAGCTTGAGCTCGTTGGGTGTACCGCAGAGACCGTCTGTATAACCGGGAGAAACAACGGGGTCTGCAAGCTCCCAGATTTTACCCTGGGGATCCTTGAATGCACCGTCACCGTAAACCATAACCTCAATGTTTTTGCCTGTTGCTTCAACAAGGAGCTTCTGGGTTGCCTTTACGAAGGTATCGCAGTCCTTGGGGAAAAGCTTGATTTTATCTTCCGTGGATTTGTTTGAGCCGAGAAGACCGTAGTCTGCGTTGAAGCCGCTGCCGTCAATCGATGCGGTCATAATGTCGTCAAGACCGCAAACGATTTTTGCACCTGCTGCCTTGAGGATTCTCTTTGTTCTTGCTCTTGTGTGAATGTCACAGGTAAGAACGCAGTCTGTGTAGTTAAGGATTACTCTGGGGTTATTTGCGAAAATAATCTCTACCTCTGCACCGGCAGACTTGATAACCTCTGAGTAATATGCTACGTAGTCAACGCCCGTGAATTCGTGAATGTTTTCACCGAAAAGCTCACGATACTTTTCAAGTGTGAGTACGTCGCTGTAAGGATTGATGCCTGCTTCGTCAAGCTGGTCGTAGGTGAGAAGAGCGTTACCTACTTCGTCACTGGGGTAACTGAGCATAAGGACAACTTTCTTTGCGCCCATTGCAATACCCTTAAGGCAGATTGCAAAACGGTTTCTGGAAAGTATGGGAAGAATAACACCGATTGTACCGCCGCCGAGCTTTGCCTTAACGTCTGCGGCAATGTTTTCAACTGATGCATAGTTTCCCTGGCTTCTTGCAACGATGGACTCGGTAACTGCTACTACGTCCTTGTCGCGAAGCTCAAAGCCCTCACTCTGTGCAGCTTCAATTACGCTGCTTGCTACGATTGCGGGGAGATCATCACCCTGACGAATGATAGGGCAACGAATTCCTCTGGAGATTGTGCCTACTTTTCTTTCCATGGATCTCATCCTTTCAATCTGAAAAATACGGTTCATTATATCATCGTGCGTATATGTCAACAAGATAAAATTACGACATAATTTATTTTTTTTGAAGGGAATTTTTTTGTTTTTTTACTAAAAATCATCGGTTACCTGACTATTATATATTTTCTCCCGGAGTTTAGCAAGAGAGATACAGAAAAGACCGAAAAAATATAAAGCAGAAGCCCGTTTCGGAGCTTCTGCTTCGGATGAAAATACTTACTGAACCGTTGTACCCAGGTTGGGGTCTGCGGGAATAGTCTGACCCGTTGTGGATTCCGTCGTGGACGCCTGTGTGGACGAGGTTGCCGACGAAGATTCACTTGAGGGAGTTGACGAAGATGACGTGCCGGTTGATGAAGTGGGATCACTTACGGGTGCCGACGTGGAATTAGTTGACGAGGTTGAGGGAGCGGTTGTTCCCGTTGAGGGTGCCGCGGTGGTGGGCTTCTTTGTGGTCTTCCTATAGGTTGTTGTTCTGTATCTTGTGGTGGAATAGGTGGTCTCGGTTTCCGTCTCTGTTTCACTTTCCGTCTCTGTGGGCTCGGTAGTGGTGGTCAGCAGACTTGAATCGGTGCTGTATTCCGTTGTTGTGGTGGTAGTGGAGACGGTAGTATCCGCTTCCTCTTCCTTTTCTCTGTTCTTGTCAATTGCGCCTTTGATGATGATTGCACCTGCAAGCAAAACGATAATGCTTACTACAACTATTGCACCTATCTTTACCAATCTGATGATGTCAACGGGCTTTTCGGCTGCCGATGCATCTGCATTTGCATAGGGTGAATCATTATTTTCATAGCCGTAGGGAACGTTTGCACCGTAGGAATTGCGGTACTCTTCCTCATAGTTTGCACCATCGCCTACCATTGCTTCTGCAATGGGAACGAAGATAGCGGTATCCTCAACGCTGACGAAAGCGGTGACTACGGTAACGTTGTCCTTGCCGCCTTTTTCAAGTGCCTTGCGGATAAGCTTACCCGTAACGTCCTGAGCGTTTTCACCGCCTGAGATAATGAGAGAAATCTCATCGTCCGTAAGCATATCGGTAAGACCGTCGCTGCAAAGAAGAATTACGTCGCCGTTTTCAATATCGTCAATTACGCTGACACCGGGTGAAAGAGGAGCTTCCTCGGGGAATACACCCAGATGCTTTGTAAGATGCTTTGCATCGGGAATGGTGTTGATTTCGGACATTGTGGCCGCACCTGCGTCAACGAACTGCTGGGCGTGGGTGTGGTCAAAGCTCATCTGCTTGAGAATGCCGTTTGAGAAATGATAAATTCTCGTATCGCCCATGCTTACACAGATTGCCTTGCCCTTTACTGCATAGATTGCCGCAAGGGTGGTGCCCATTCTGGCGCCTCTGGCTGAAATCTCACTGCAGATTTTTGAATTTGCATCGTCAAGAGCATTGGCAATGGCAAAGGCATAGTCTTCACCGCTGTTGTAGATACCCGCGGCACTCTTTGCTATTGAATCAACTGCAATGCCGGAAGCGATTTCGCCGAAGCTTTCGCCTCCCATACCGTCACATACCGCCAGGTGGAAGGGCTCTGCCATTTTCTGAACGTAGGCACTGCCTTTCTTAAGGTCACCGGTGGTCAGACGACCGTTGAGACTGTAGTTATCTTCATTTTCTTTACGTACTCTGCCTGCGTGTGTAACGGCACAGACGTTTGCACTGATTTTTTTCATATATTCTGCTCCTTTGTGGAGAATTATTTAAGGATACCCGATGAGGTTGCCCATTCAACGTATGCCTCAATGGATCTTTTCCTTGCGGGTGAGAGCTGCTGCTTGCTTCTGTTGATGCACTTCATGTTGACGCCTCTGCAGATACAGAGATATTTTGCACTTGCGTTGAAGCCGCTGTCAATGGCGTTATCAAGGAGAATAATCTGATTATAGGTTTCTCTTGCGGCCTTCTTGTCACCCTTTACCCATTCGTCCCACATCTTTACAAAAAGGTCTGCTCCGCAGGTGGTGGGTGTGGCTACAACGCCTCTTGCACCTGCTTCGTATGAATCGTAAAGGAAGGGGATATTTGCCTGAAGTACGTTGGAATCGCCCTGAACTGCGATTTTTTCCTTGATTGTTTCAAGACGGCAGGTGGTATCCTTGATACCCATGAATCTGCCTGTTTCAACAAGCTTACCGTAAACGGATGCGTCCATAAGATGAGGGCTCATGCCGGGGAATTCATAGAGAATGATGGGAAGCTTCGTGTGAGTTGAGAGCTCTGCAAGATATTCATACTGCTCTTCGGGTTTGTTTCCCATACCCTTGGAAACGAATACAAGGCCCGTAACGCCCTGCTGCTCAAGAGCTTTCATTTCTTCAAGCTCTTTTTCTCTGTCGTAAGCAAGGTTTGCCGTTGCATAAACGGGGACACCAAGTGAATTTTTAACTGCAAGACCTGCCAGCTTGATTCTTTCTTCTGCGGTAAGTGCGGTCATTTCGGATGAGCCGCAGTTGGCAAAAAGATGCTGGGGCTTGAAGGATGCCTGCCAGCTTACATATTCTTCATAAGCTCTGTAATCAACGGATAAATCCTCGTTGAAGGTGGTGAGAATAAGAGAATAAACACCGGCAAATTCATTATAGGACATAGATATTAACCTTCTATCTGCGATATTTCGCCATTATCAGTGCGATTATACTACCATTCATATAAAAAATCAATATTTATCAAGAAATAATAATTATTATTACCAAAAAGAATTTTACATATAGACATTCGGGGCAAAATGTGTTAAAATGACAACCACTATGTTTCAGGAGGAAGAAAAATGAAAAAGATTAAAAAGGCATTGTGCGTTCTGATTTCGGCGGTTATTTTATACTCCGTTTGCTCCCCGGCAGTTTACGCATTTGAAGACGGACCCATTTACAGATTTGCGGTTCTTTCCGATACCCATATCTCAAAAAACGACAACGACGAGAATTTTATAAAGGCACTTGAGTTGATTTCCTCCGAAAAGGATACAACTGACGGCCTTATTATTGCAGGTGATATTACAAATCACGGCGAACCTCAGCAGATTAAGGATTTTTATCGTATGCTTGACGAGTATTGCACTATTGAAAATCTTGCAATCGCCACCGGTAACCACGATATGGGCCAGCTTGATCCCAGCGGTCCCTGCAGAGCAAATCAGATTGCCGGCAGAAATGCCGCTCTCGGAATGGACAGCGACAAGATTTATTATTCCGTTGATATGGGCGGTATAAAAGTCATCATTCTCGGTGATGAAGGTAACGGCTCAAATATCTGTAAAATCACAAATGAACAGATTGATTTCCTCGGTAAAGAGCTTGCTTCGGGTGCAGCCGACGGCAGACCCTGCTTCGTAATTTGTCATTGGCCTCTTATGTGGGCTCACGGCAACGCAATCCTCTGGCCCATCGTTGCTCCCGGCGGATGCCTCAATATTTCCACCTCTGCAACAATAGAAAAGCTTATGAGACAGTATAAGAATACCTACTATGTCAGCGGTCACCTTCACAAGGGACTTAAAGGCAACAATCCCTTTATAGACTTCGGCAGCGTAGTAACACAGTCGGGTGTCAAGTGCATCAACGTTCCTTCCCTCGGTGAAAACAACCGTGCCGGATATAAGGCACAGGGACAGGGTATGGAATTCGATATTTACAGAGATAAAATCGTTATCAGAGGCAGAGATTATTTTACGGGTAATTATCTGACTGATTACGTTTTTGAGATTGCCCTGAATGATTTTGATTGCTCCACCCTTGTTGATGCTGCGGAGCAGTCCGGCGGATTGATTACAAGCATTGCTTCCGTAATAGAAAATACAGCCGCATAAGGAGAATCGGTATGTTTTACAAAATAGAGAACGAATATCTTACCTGTGAAATCAATGATTTCGGTGCAGAGCTTCATTCACTCAAATCCAAGGAAAACGGCAAGGAATACGTTTGGTACGGCAAGACGGAAATCTGGTACGGCCAGGCACCTATCCTTTTCCCCGTAATCGGTCAGCTTAACGGTGACAGATATTTTTACAACGGTAAGGAATATTCAATGCCCAAGCACGGCCTTGTAAGAAAAATGAATTTTGACCTTGTTGAATGCGAAGGCAATAAAGCCGTATTTTCAAGAAAGAGCACGGCTGAAACTCTTGAGAAATACCCCTTTGAGTTTGAACTGCTTGCCACATTCGTTCTTGAGGGCAAAACCCTTAAAAATACCCTTACGGTCATCAATAAAGACAGCAAAAAGATGTATTATTCAATTGGTGCTCATCCCGGCTTCAACTGTAAGGTTGGCGATGTAATCGAATTTGAACAGCCCGAAACCGTCTGCACCGAGAGAATTGATCATACCAATCTGCTTATGCCCGAGAAGTTCCCTCTTCTCAATAACGAGAAGCAGATTACCATTACGAAAGAAATCTTTGAGCCCGATGCTCTCATCATTTCGGGACTCAAGTCAAAGACACTTACCCTCAAGGGTGAGAATGAGATAAAGTTTACCTTCGGTGACGTTCCTGTTCTGGGTATCTGGGCAAAACCGGGTGCTCCCTACGTTTGCATTGAGCCCTGGCACGGCATCAACGACTGTCACGATGTGGTTGACGACATCTCAAAGAAGAGAGAAATCTGCTCGCTTGAGCCGGGAGAAAAGTTTGATTTCCCCTGGTCGGCGGAGATTATAAAATAAACACAGTTTCAGAGGAGTCAGCACAAATGAAGAAAGTTTTGATCATCTACAATCCCGTTGCAGGCAAGGATTCCACAAGACCCTCACCTATGGCAATCGAGAGAAGCTTTCCGCCTAAGGAATATGAGGTAACCTTGTATCAGTCTACGGGAACAGGTGATGCCGTTAATGCGGCAAAGGACAAGGCCGCCGATTACGATTTTGTCGTTGCATGCGGTGGTGACGGAACACTCAACGAAGTAGTAAGCGGTATCAGTAAGGCAGGTCTTGATATTCCCGTAGGATATATTCCCATGGGCTCAACCAACGATTTTGCCAATACACTGGGTATTCCTCCCTACTATTATGACGCAGTTAAGACCATAATGGAAGGCCACACCAATGAATACGATATCGGTCAGTTCAATGACAGATATTTCAATTATGTTGCCTGCTTCGGCCCCGGTTCCTCAATTTCGTATGCTACAAATCAGAAGATGAAGAACAAACTCGGATATTCCGCTTACTTGATTAACGGATTTGTTTTCCAGTCAATTCCCCTTCTTATGCAGTTAAAGCCCAAGAAGGTAAGAGTGGAATATGACGGCAAGGTATTCGAGGGTGGCGCCCACTACGGTGCCATTTCGAATTCAACATCGGTTGCAGGTCTTTTCAAATTTGAGGGACAGAAAATCGTACTTAACGATGGCAAATTTGAGCTGCTTATTGTAAAGAATTTCAAGGCACTTCAGGCAATCCCTCTGCTGATAAACGTACTTAAAGGTAATTACGAGGACGACAATCTTATTTTCGTAAAGGCAGATAATATCAAGATTACATTCCTTGAAAAGCCCGAGGAATGGACTCTTGACGGCGAATACGGCGGAAATCCCAAGGAAATCGAATTTTCCGTTAAGAAAAAGGCAATCAAGATTTATTCTCCCGTTAATCCTCTTTTTGAGTAATAAGACAAAACAGCTTCGAGCAAGAGCCCGAAGCTGTTTTTTTACTTTGTTCTTCTTAATAATCTGTCTGTCACACTGCCGCCGCCGAGGACTTTAAGGAGAAATTCACTTGCCCTTTCGGCTTTCTTTTCCTTTGCCTTTTCTTTTTCGGTCATTTCTCTGTCGGGAGTAAATCTGCCCAGCTTCTGAAGTACGGCTTCAAGATTTGCTCTTGCCTCCTGCGCTTTTTTACTGTCCGCAATGGTGGAGGAAAGTACCGCTTTACCTGCTTCAACTGCCGATTCAAGCTCCGTGAGGACAAATTCCGAGCAGGCAAGGGCACCGGATTTTATATCCGCAAGTGCTTTTTCGCCGTCGGGAAGACGCCATCTTCTGAGGTGTCTTGTATTGCAGCTGCCGTTAAACTGAGGATATTTTTCGGGATTGTCATGAACGGAATTTACTTCAGAGGTCAGTATCGCCTTTGCAAGATTCAGTACAACGTCGTTGTTGCCCACTTCATGATGCTGATTGAGGAATATCCAGGTGTGCTCGGGGAAAAGTGCAGTTGATACATCTATTCTGCCGTCGGGTGAAATGTAGTTGAATTCTTTATGATACTGCTGTTCGTATCCTTCGGGAAGCTTCTGATAATCGGGAGCGCCCGTTGCACCGAGTGTGGTGGAGCTGAGATTGATAATGCCGTCGGTATTGAATTTATCAACGGATTTGATTGCGCCGAACATGGAATACTGAATGTCACCGAAATTGATATTTGAGCCGGAAATACTGTTGATTCTTACTCCTGCATTCGCCGCATCAAGCAGATTCTGCTTCAGGTTAATACGGGCTTGCTGGAAGCGGTCCGTTCTTTCCTTTAATCTTGCCTTTGAAGGGTCCGCAAGATATCTCTGCGCAATGGCATCGTATCTGTATGAGGGAAGCATCGCCCACATCTGGGGGCAGTTCAGCATGACTGTATCAAGCATACCGCTTACGAATCCCGAGAATACGGCATTGAAGCTTTTCTGCGGAAAAAGGTGAAGCAGACAGTTTGCAATATATCCCTTCGTGCCGTCCCCCGTTTCCTCCTTGAGTACCGTGGGAATAAGCTTGTGATGAAGATATCTGTCGCTTGTATTGAACTGTCTTTCAAACATATCTCCTACGATTTCCGTACCGTCAAGGCAGGCCACCGTGTTGACTATCATATCAATATCGGCATAGTTATTCGCTTTGCCGTAGGAATCCATGTACGCGGTGAGAATGGTACCGCCCAGACTTACGGGCAGGAGGTTTACCTTGTCGTGTCCCGTCTGTTCCTTTACCATCTGAATGAAATCATTCAGCTCTCTTGCGGAATCCATGGGATCGCCTACGAGATTGAAGGTAAAAAAGTAAGCGTGGTCTTCACCTATAACGTCGGTAAGGGCTTTCATGGGTACCATACGGTAAGCCCATGCAATTCTGTCCTCGTCCATTTCCTTTATGGGATAGTACCATCTTTCGGTTTTAAGGTTGTTGATGAAATCACCGTTACAGTCGCATTTCTGATAGGAAAATGCTTTGCAGGCAGTATCGTAAACCGTTTTCTTAAAGCCGCAGTCACATTGTGTGATTACCGTTCCCAAAGCGGCTGCACCCAGCTTGGGAAGCATCTTTTTTACTTCATCGGTATTGAGAAATACCAGAGTTCCCCCTATTTCTTTACCCTTGCTGTTGAGGGCATGGTTTCCGTTTTCGTCATAGAGATGAGTGGGAGAATGGTTTATACCCGGCAGGATTACAAGGGGACTGTAACCGCAGCCGCATTTCTTGTTTTTTGCCATATTTATTTCCTCTTATTTGAAGTTACGATTTTATCAATAAGCTTGGAATTTGCATAATCAAGCAAAAGCCATCCGTACTTTTTACCGCTTGTAAGGGGATAATTCATGAATTTGCGGTTGATATACCGTGAATAAACACGGGGAGAGTGGATAGTGTCGTTGCCGGACAGGAAATTGACCGTCAGCAGCTTTTCGGGAAGAGTTGCATTCAGCAGGGATAAAACAGCTTTCCATTTGTCGGCAGGATGGGATTTGTATAAATCCTGGATGACGAATTCTTCTCCCGTCAGAGAGAACTTTCTGAAAACCGGATTTCCGATTTCCTCCTTGCTCATTTCCTCCCAGGAGCCGAAATCAAGGCCCGCTTCGTCTTTTTCAAAATTTTCCGTGCGGTTTCTGTTGAATAGTACCAGCTTTCCTCTTACCTCACCCAAGGTGGGTACGGATGCGCCTGTGTACCAGAGGGAATTTCCCCTGACGTATTTTTCGTGAAAGAATTTGTAGGTGCTTATGTCATCGGGTCCGCTGTCCCTCTTAATGCTGAGAATAACGGTCTCGGACGGGTTTTTCGTCAGAAAATCACGGCAGGTATCAAGCACGTCATCAAAGAGAATCGGCTTTCCGAAGGGGTGTTTTTTACAGACTATGACGGCGTGAACAATGATAATATTATCATCTTGCTTGCGTATGCGTATGTCAAATAATCTGACACCCATATCAAGAAGCTCTGAAATATATTTATTTTGGCACTTCGTCAAATGATGCAGTGCCACGTGCTTTGCACATGAGTCGTGGGTGCCGGGAATATTGATATCGGATATCAGCGTGCTGTCCCCGATGCCGTTCATCCATGGATTCATAACATTTCCTCTTTCAAAACAGCCGGCAGATTACTGTCGGCTGAAGTTGTTTATTATTTAGAGTAGCCCCTCATTTTTGCAAGGTCACGGTAATTGATGAGCTGAATGTTGTGAGCTTCAAGATGCTGCTTTGTGGCAGGGTCCTTCATTACCTTGTATTCCCAGGTTCTTCTCCACCATACCGAAGACGTACCCTTCAGGTCATCGGTCTCAAGTGAGGGATGAAGGTAGGTTTCGGTGATGCCTTCGGGCATATTTGCATACATTGTAAGAAGATATTCTCTGAAGCTTTCGTAGCTTTCGTTCTGAGGGCCGCCCCATTCGTTGGGAATGAGATAGTCGGGCAGAGCTACTCTGAGACTGTCGGCATAGCCGGTAATCTGACCGAATGCGGCATTGATCATATTCGCATCGATATTTATCTCAAGCATTGAATTTGAGAACATTTCTGCTGTGATTTTTGAGGGAAGACGGAAAGGAAGACCAAACTCACCGCAGACACCGAGAGTTGCCTGAAGCAGCTCAAATCTGCCGGTTTCAATGCCGTAAAGTGAGCCCATGTGATTGTCAAGATGTGAGGGGTTGTCAAGTCCGAGAACTTTACACCTTGCAACCTGTGCTTTGATTTCACCGATTACTTCCTCAACCTTTGCGTTCTTTTCAAATTCATCGCTTTCGTGGAACATGAATCCCTCGCCGTCACGGAGAGAATCGGTGTTGCTTGTATTAACGGGAGCCCATCTGTATTTTGACCATTCGCTTGTAAAGGTCAGGTGAACGCCGATGGCGAGCTCGGGATGCTTGTTTGCAAACTGGCACGCTTCGGGGGCCCAGGCGCAGGGGGTCATGACCGTTGATGAGGTAAGGGCGCTGTCTTTGTCTGTGAGCAAATCCATAACTGCAAGATTCGCTCCTCTGCACATGCCGAAATCGTCGGCATTGATAATCAGATATCTGTCCATAATTTTCTCCTTCACGCTTCTGTTACGGCTGTTTCCTCGGAAACGCCGTCAGCTTCCATATTTATTTTCTTTGCCATGAGAGTTCTTCTCTCATTGAGTTCACGATACATTCTGTCACGGGTGTCCTTATCAACGTTGTACCAGAACATGGGAATCATACTTGAAAGAACGAGGATTGCGGGGATAAGCGTTGCCATTGCGAATATCCACTTCTGTGCCTTCAGGGGCTGTTCTCTGCCCTCGGTGTAGGCGGTCTGGTCGTAGCTTATCCACTTTCTCAGCTGGGGCTGAATAATGCCGTTTATACGGCCGGGAATCTTACATATAAAGGTGCTTGCAACGGAGAGAGTTGCCTCGTTACGATATCCGCATTTCCATTCGATGTAGTCATTGCATTCGTTGCTGATTTCCGTATTGGATATTGATTTGATACCCCACCAGGTAGCATAGATGCATTCCCAGACTGCCGTAACGGGAAGCATGGGAATCCTGCCCTGGAAGAAGAATTTTCCGTCTTTTGAGTGAATGAATCTGCCGTAGAACCAGAGAGGAATATAAAATGTTTTTGCGAATACCTGGGAAATCATATACAGACTCTTTGTTGAATACTTCTCTGCCACTTTGTTGTACTGTGAGAAACCGATGGGCTGGAAGAAGAATGAGGGAATACCTGCTATGGTTTCAAAGGTAGTCATGTTGAGTACCTGACGGTAATAGTCGTTGGTGGAAAGACCCGTTCCGAATGAGCCCAAAGCATTTGAGAGCATATACATGAGAATGGGTCTGTTGGAGAATACGATTTTAAGACTTTCCTTGATTTTGGGCTTTTCAATCTTCTGATGTACTCTTTCCTTGGCAACGGTTGAGTACCAGGCGATGAATACGCCGCCGATAATTGCCGTGGCGGGACCCATAATCATAAGGGATTTCTTTATCATTGCATCTGTGCCCTTTGTGACCTTGACAAGTCCGTTTTTGATAAAGTCAAGCGTAAACTCAATGATAAGGTCGGGAATACGGGAAGCAATGATATTTACATAGTCAGAAACTGCCAACAGTCTTCGTCTGTCGGATGCGTAGGGAGTAATGGTGGATACAAATCCGCCTATGGAAACGTCCCTGAAATTGCCTACAAGCTCCATTATGAGACCGATAACAAGACTCAGCACAAATTTGGGAACGTATTCAGTATCTGCAAGCTGTTCCGGGGAAAAGAAAAGGGGAATGAGCCACCACAGAGCAGACAACAGGGCAAAGGGAATACCGCCCAGGAATATGTAGGGAACGAATTTGCCCCATCTTGTTCTTGTCTTTTCAACTACAAATGCTACGAAGAAGTCGTCAAGTATATCCCATACGCTGCCCAGAGCATTGTTGATTGACTGGAAATTGAAGCCGATGTGAAGGATTGAGTCGGTGAACAAATCCTTATGGCCGTCAATGTTGAAGCCCCTTGCGCTGTTGAAAAGAATGTAAGAGATTGTTTCCTTGCGGGAAATAACGCGTCTGTCAACGTCAACAAGCTCACGGAGCTTGCCGTTAATCTCATTCAGTTCGTTTTGTTCTTCAGGAGTATATATTCTGTCGTCCATTACTTTTTCCTCCTGCTTCGTCTTTCTTCTTCCTCAGCCGCGGCTTTCGCTCTGGCTTCGGCATCACGGATTCTGAATTCCTCCTGCATTTCGGTGAGAATGCTAACCATCTTTTTGCGGATTTCAAGGTCGCTTACGCCTTCCTCCACCATTTTGAAATATTCGTCACCGGGAATACCGCCGATAAGGCAGGGAGTGTATTTTACTTCAATGCCTTTTACTGCCGTAATAATGTCAATGGCCAGCAGGATAAAGAAGAATAAGAGATATACCGCAACACCCCAACCGAGACTTCCTTCATAGGGCAGGGCAAGAGCCATGTTTGAAGAAAACAGGGTAAAGGAAACGGCGCTGATAACCGTAAGAACTATCTGGAAGGAGTGGTTGAATATATTTCTCTGCTTGCCCTTGGGACCGAGAGAAGCGACCAGGGCAATCAGACTGACAAAAATCCACACCACCGATAATGCAAGGGTTACGATTGATATTGCAAGGAATATGAGGGCTTTCTTAAAAACCTTTACACCCAGCATTGCCATAAGGGCGGTGGTGTCAATTCCGGTTACGAAAGTAAAGAAATTCAGACCGTTCATTGTAACGTCAATCTTTCCCGAAACGGGAAGGGTAAAATTGACCTTTGCAAGGGGAACTATGAGAAATACCGCCAGCACAAGCACGGAGCAGACAAGTCTCACCCACGTAATGGGGGAGCCGATGGTGGATGCTTTTGCTCTGTCAACCTTCGGCTGAAAACGGGCGTGTTCAATTTCCGATGCCTCCGTTTCCGACAGCAGGCGTTCGTTGGAATTATAGTAGACCATATTTACGCCGCATTCGGGGCAATTCGGTTTCCAGTCATAAATGTGCAGTTTATGACCGCATCTGGGACAGATTGCCATAATCTACCTCCTAACACATATTTAATCTATTATAAAGCATATAAATAGTAAAATCAATATTGCAAACTTTATAAAAATAAATACAAAAATCCGACAGATTGCTCTGCCGGATTCCTGTTGTAATATATTTTAACCACCGTAAACGTCGGATTCAATATAGTCTACTCCCATGTTTTTGCAGTAAGCAACAACGGGATAAAGGTTTGCGGTCCAGGCGCCTACCTCAAGGCCGTTATCGTGAAATTCCTTTATCATTTCATCTGTGATTGCCCAGTACTCCGCATCTATGGAAATGCCGTACTTAAAGCAATCCGAATAATCGCCGTCACCGTAGCCGTAGGTCAGCATGAGGGGAAGGTCGGGGAAAAGCTCACGGGCTGAAATGAGGTTATCAAATTCAAAGGACTGGAGGATGCATTTTGAAAGGTCGTAGGTTTCCTCCGCAATGAGGAAAATTTCTTTTACCTGCTCCTTTGTGAAATCGCCCTTCAGTTCAATGAAGCAAATCATGTCATTCTCCTTCATTACTTCAAGGTATCTTTTGAAGGTGCAGAGATAAACCTTGTCTTTTGTCTTTTTGTTTTTGAGGGGCTGAGCCGTAAGCTCCTCGTAGGTATAATCCGCGATTGCCATTTCCGTGCCGTCTTCCATTACAGCGCTGCTGTTATGGCTGAGCACATATACGCCGTCCTTTGTCATACGCACGTCTGTTTCGGCTCCGCCCGAGCCGTGCTTTGCCGCTTCAACAAAGGCAAGCTCCGTGTTTTCGGGATATGAACCCGAGTATCCTCTGTGGGCAATCATGCATACGTCATTTTCGGGTGCAAATCCGAACAGACCGCCGATTGCGGTAAAAAGAGCAAGAATTGTTGCGCTTATCATTTTGAATACTATCGTTACTTTTGCCATGATTTATCTCCTTAACCGAAAATTTCTTTTATTTTTTCAAGATATCCGTAGCCGTAAAGGTCGTCGGGCTGAAGATAACTTGTTTCCGTCCATTCGTTCCAGCTGTTGACTGTAATGAGGGGCGCCTTCATTTTACCATCGGCAAGCTTCTTGTCTGCAAATTCCTTTACTCTGCGGCAGGTCTCGCCGAATGCTTCGGGGGTGTTGTTCTTTACCACTCCGGGAATGAAGTCGTTGAATCTCACGTTATTATCCCAGCCGATTGTAATGTTGGGATAAAAAGGAATTGAAATATTGCTGTCGGTGTCCGTAATGCTTTCCATGTATTCATCGGTAATTGCGGAATAATCCCCGTCAAGATTTGCCGAGCCGCCCCAGTTGTAATTGGTAACGGAATCCGCACCCAAAAATGAATATAATTGCTCAACGGTACAGCCCTTTGCAGAGTCGCCCTCGGGAAGCCAGCCGTAAGTTCTCTTTCTCCAGTGGACTATCTGAATATGAAGACCGGGGAAGCCGGCTTTGACGGTTTTTTCTCTGAAAAGGTCAAGCCCTGCTTTTGCTTTTTCGCTTGTACCGAAGGTCCTGAGGAAGTTGTCAATGTCAAATATCATATATACGGGACAGCCGTCGATTTTGTAGTAATTATCAACCGAAAAATATTTTTTAATTGTGCGGTCCGTAATCTTATCCCATATTTCGGGGGTTACGGCACCCTTCCAGATAACGGTTGAAAGGTCAGCGGAATTGCGCTTATCCCACAGATGTGTGGCATTGTGGTTTGCCCACATCAGATAGAATTTCATGTCTTTGTTGTTTCTTGCCTTAAGGAAGCCGTCGTTAAGGCAGTCGTCAAACCAGTACCAGTCATAGATGGAGGTGTTAACGCCGTAGTCAACTGCACATTGAATCTGCATTTCCATTATCCTGGGGTCTGCTTCGTTGACGTATCCCCAGAGGGGCTTGCGGGGCCATCTGCAGCCGTCATAGCCCTTGTTTGTCATTGCTTTGACAGTCTGCCATTCGCCGTAGCCCTCGGGCCAGAAAATTTTAGTCCTGTTTTCGTCTCCCGTGTAGGAGGGCCAGACAAACGCCGCAATATCATATTTACTCATTTATATTACCTCACTTTAAGTGAATTCAAATCAAAAAATACTGGGGAATTACCACAATCGCAAAGAATGCAAGGGAAATGAATTCAAATTTCCAAATGAATTTCAGACCGTTGCCGGGATATTCCTTTGTGTATATTCTCATATTGATAACCGAGGCCAGAGAGCCGATTATTGAGCAGAGGCCTGCGGAATCAAGACCGTATATGAGTGCCTTCAGATTAGTTGTAAAGGGCCACAGAACTATGGCTGCGGGTACGTTGGAAATCACCTGGCTGAGGAGAATGCTCCAGAGGTATTCTCTGCCCGCCACACTCTTTTTGAGAAATTCCGATATAACGGGGTTTGCCGAAAGAGATGATGAAAAGATAAAGAAGCAGAGAAAAGTAAAAATAAGAGCGTAATCCACCCTCAGAAATACTTTTCTGTCAAAAATCAGCAGAGCGATTACCGTCAGGGCGGTAACGTAAGGCCAGAGTGAAGTCCTTGACACTATCATGGCGATGATAATTGCGAAAAGAGAAAAATATAATATTCTCTTTGTTCTGCCTTCTTTTTCCCATACGGCATTCAGTTCTTCGCTTCCGCCTATGTCTTCCTTCGGATTTTTGCGGTACATTATCAGAATAAAGATTGACAGCAGGACTGCACTTCCGATATTGAGGGGAAGCATCATTTTAAGAAAGTCCCCGGCATGAATACCGCTTCCGGAATAGAGAAACAGATTCTGCGGACTGCCGAAGGGCGTCAGCAGAGAGCCGCGGATAGCCGCAATATTTTCAAGTACAAGTACGGGAACAGTATATTTTTCTTTGCCTCCCGCACGGAAAAGAATGATTGTCAGCGGAACGAAAATGATAAGCGATACGTCGTTTGTCACAAACATTGAGGAAAAGAAAACGGAAAATACGAGGAAAAAGGTCAGCCCCGTTTGTGTGCCGATTTTACCTGCAAGATTGATAAGGGGCTGAAACAGGTTTTCGTGCTTGAAGCCATCAAGAACGGAAAGAAGCATAAATAATGTGGCAAGGGTTTTCCAATCTATGGAGGAAACCAGTGCCATACTCGGTTTTGTTATGAAAAGAGAAATGATTGCGGCTGTTACCGCCACAACAAGCATGATATCCTTTTTAAGAAAATCTTTTACTTTTGTCATTTTTTGCATCCCGAAAAAACAATTTGTAGAATTATATCATAACAGAATGCGGTTATCAATAAGAAAAGGCGGATATCGTAATAATATCCGCCCCGTATTCATATTATTTTTTCCAGTACTTCCCATACGGATTTTGCCATACACATAAATCCCAGGTCGTTGGGATGAGAGCCGTCAACGGTCGCACTGTCACCGCCGAAGAAGAGGGTAATACGGCTGCCGTCAATAAAGAAAATGTTTTTGTCACCCTTTGCAAGCTGACTTTCGTAAACCCCTTTTACCGTATCACGTCTTGCGATTTCATCCTCATTCGGTCTGCATTGAGGCCTTGACATCATTATAATCGGCGTTTCGGGCTGTTTTTTTCTGAAGGTTTCAATCAGCGTGGGGAGAGTTTTCCGAAGATGCTCAAGGGTTGGTGCGTTATGGTCGTAGTCGCAGACAAAAACCGACATTTCAAGATTTGCAAGGTAGTCGCACATTGCTTTCTCTGCCTTTGCCGAGCCGGAAAATCCCAGATTGATATGGTCAATATCCAGCTTCCTTGTAACTATTGTCTGATAGGCGTTTCCGGGTCTTGAAGCACACCCCCCTTGGGTGATTGATGAGCCGTAATATACTACGGGAAGCATATCCCGGTATTTTTCACCCGCCCCGAGCTTACTGCCTGCTTTAAGGCCGATTTCCAGTTTCTTTATACCACCGTAGAGAGGAAAATTGAGGGTATAGTCTCTCATTCCGCCTTCCCCGACATTTATTGATGAGGTGTATCCGTCTTCAATATCAACGGGAGGAATGAACGAGCCCCTGTAAATGTATTCGCCCTCAAGCTTTTCATATAAATCAAAGCCGATACTGCCCGTGAATGCCATGTGGGGCATCTTTGACATAAAGACGGATTCCGCCTTTATTGAAATCGTATCGGAATCGGTGGCAAATCTTACTCTGCCCCCTGCGGTATGGTAATTAAGAAATGCCACACCGTCGTTGCATTTTTTCGCAACCTTCGGATTCATTCTGTGATATCCCTTTTCATCGGAGGGCATAAGTCCGTAGGTGACAAAGGGCTTTTCCGTAATGTTCATGTAGCACAGACCGTTTCCATCGGGAGTGCCTACAAGGAAATTTTTATCAAAATCTTCTGTTTTCATGATTATTCCTCCTGACTGAGTTCAATAATAAAGTATCACATTTGCCGCTTATAAATCAACCGAAAACAGAATAAAAAACGGTAATCCGAAGATTACCGTCAATTTATCCGAGAAATTCCGCTTCCAGTTTTTCCGTTTTTTCCTTTGATGCTTCGGGAATGTCTTCAAAGGGAAAAGAAATGCCCAGGGACTGATATTTTTCAATGCAGAGCTTTCTGAAAGGGAGCAGCTCGATTTTCTTTATGCAGGTGTATTTTTCGCGTAATGATTTAAGCTGAAGCATTGAGCTTTCGTCATCGTTGAGTCCGGGGATGATTACTCTGCGTATCCACACGGGTATGTTTTTCTTTTCAAGCTCCGAAATGAAAAGGTCAACCTTTTTTATATCGCATTTCGTGTACCGTAAATAATCTTCCGCATGGGCATACTTATAGTCAAGCAAAACAAGGTCCGTGTATTTCAGTAGTTTTTCAACCTGTTCGTTGTAAATGCATCCGGACGTGTCAAGCGCCGTATTTATTCCCGCGTTTTTCAGACCGGAAAACAGCTCCGTCAGAAATTCCGCCTGACAAAGGGGCTCCCCGCCGGAAACGGTCACACCGCCGTCACTTCCGAAATAGGAACGGAAACGGAATATTTTTTCAATGAGCTTATCCCCTTCAATTTCTTCTCCGCCGTTAAAGTCCCAGGTGTCGGGATTGTGACAGCAGGCACAGCGCAGGGGGCAGCCCTGCATGAATACCACGTTTCTTATGCCGGGTCCGTCAACCGTGCCCAGGGACTGAAAAGAATGAATCCTGCCCTTCATTACATTGCCTCGTGGAAGGTCCTCTTGATGACCTCTCTCTGCTGTTCTCTTGAAAGCTTGACAAAGTTTACGGCATAGCCGGATACTCTGATGGTAAGGTTGGGATAATTTTCGGGATGGTCATATGCATCCATGAGGGTCTCACGGTTCATTACGTTTACGTTGATATGGTGAGCATCGTTTGCAAAGTAACCGTCAAGCATGGTAACAAGATTTGCAATTCTGTTTTCTTCATCCTTGCCCAGTGCATCGGGAATAATTGAGAAGGTATTTGAAATACCGTCTGATGCAGAGGAATAGGGGAGCTTTGAAACGGAATTGAGGGAAGCGAGAGCACCGTTGGTTTCACGGTTATGCATGGGATTTGCACCGGGAGCAAAGGGCTCGCCCTTCTTTCTGCCGTCGGGGGTAGCGCCCGTCTTTTTGCCGTACATTACGTTTGAGGTAATGGTAAGGGCGGAAAGCGTATGTATTGCACCCTTATATGCGGGAGTCTTCTTCAGTTCGTTGTGTACCATGACAAGAAGCTCCTGGGCAATTTCATCGGCACGGTTGTCGTCGTTGCCGTACTTGGGGAAATCGCCTTCGGTTTCAAAATCAACGATAATGCCGTTTTCATCCTTGATGGGGCGTACCTTTGCAAATTTGATTGCGGAAAGAGAGTCTGTGATTACGGAAAGACCTGCCACGCCGAATGCCATCAGCCGTTCAACGTCGGTATCGTGAAGAGCCATCTGTGTTTTTTCATAAGCGTATTTATCGTGCATATAGTGAATGCAGTTCATGGTATTCACGTAAAGGCGGCACAGCCATTCAAGGTAAACGGTAAAACGCTCCATTACCTTCTTGTAGTCAAGGTATTCATCCTGTATGGGTCCCATCTGAGGGCCGATATGAGTACCGAAAACGTTATCCACACCGCCGTTGATTGAAAGCAGTAAAAGCTTGGCAAGGTTTGTTCTTGCACCGAAAAACTGCATCTGTTTGCCGACTTTCATTGCTGATACACAGCAGGCAATGGCGTAGTCGTCACCGAAACGGGGTCTCATAAGGTCATCGTTTTCGTACTGGATTGAGTCGGTATCTATTGAAATCTTTGCACAGAATTTCTTGAAGCCCCCGGGAAGAGCATTGCTCCAGAGAACGGTCAGATTGGGCTCGGGTGCGGGGCCGAGATTGTAAAGCGTATTGAGTACACGGAATGAGTTTTTGGTAACCAGTGTTTTGTGGTTGAGACTCATGCCGCCTATGCTTTCCGTAATCCACATGGGGTCACCGCCGAAAAGCTCGTTGTATTCGGGAGTGCGAAGATGACGGGCACATCTGAGCTTGAGTACCAGGTCGTCCATGAGCTCCTGAGCACCCGATTCGTCAAGTACGCCGTTTTTAAGGTCACGCTCAATGTAGATGTCAAAGAAGGTGGAGGTTCTGCCGAAGGACATGGCGGCACCGTTCTGTTCCTTGTTTGCGGCAAGGTAGCCGAAATATGTCCATTGGATTGCTTCCTTTGCATTGGAGGCGGGCTTTGAAATGTCAAAGCCGTACATGGATGCCATTTCCTTAAGCAGATTAAGGAAATTGATTTGCTGATAAAGCTCTTCAAGCAGGCGGATATTGTCAACGTCCATGAAGTTTTCTCCTGCCTTCTGCTTATCCTTCTTCTTTTCTTCAATAAGCTTGTCAATGCCGTAAAGGGCAATACGGCGGTAGTCACCGATGATTCTGCCTCTGCCGTATGCATCGGGAAGACCGGTCAGCAAAGCACAGTGTCTGGCAGCTTTCATTTCGTCTGTATAAATACGGAAAACGCCGTCGTTGTGGGTGGTTCTGTATCTGAAATATTCTTCGATTTTGTCGGAGAGCTTATAGCCGTATGCTTCACAGGCGGAGCGGGCCATACGAATGCCGCCGAAGGGGTTTACACCTCTCTTGAGGGGCTCATCCGTCTGCATGCCTACGATTATGTCTTCGTCACAGAGATAACCGGGCTTGTAGTTGCAAAGAGATGATACGGTGGTTGTGTCAACGGAGAGCACTCCGCCTCTTTCCTGCTCAAGCTTTTTAAGACGCTCAAGCTCGGCAAGTGCCTTTTTTGTTCTTTCCGTTGCGGGAGCAAGGAAAGAGCCGTCTCCGGTATAGGGAGTATAGTTCTTGTCAATGAAATCTCTTACGTCAATGTTTTCTGTCCAATTTCCGCCGTTAAACCCGTTCCACTGTTCAAAATACATAGTAAATCTCCTCCATCACATAAACAAAAAAGGGTAACCCTGACATAATCAGCGTTACCCAGACGGTCGGTATTATCGGTATCAATTACGCACTGTGTCAATTCACATTCCGTCAGCGTAAAAGTACCCGAAAGCTTCGTCACCTTCTGATATCATTTTACATTTGCAATGTGGGTTTGTCAATGAAAATTACTGCACAATATAATCCTTTCCGAAAATAAAATATTGTGAAGAATACATAATCGCCTTGCACTCGGCAAAAGATGTGATATAATCAATTCAATAAAAGAGAGGTGAAAATAATGATTGAAACAGCAAGAGTAAAGGGAATTGAAATGAATTATTTCCGCTTCGGAAAGGGAAAGAATGCGTTCGTTATTCTTCCCGGCCTTTCATTCAAACCAGTTACGCCTTTTGAGGAAGCTCTGAAGGAGGGCTTCAGAGAATTCGGTGAAAGATTTACGGTATATCTTTTTGACCGCAGGTCAAATCTTCCCGATGAATATTCAATAGACGACATGGCACGTGACACCGTGGAGGTCATGAAGAGCCTGGGACTTGAAAACGTCTGCATTTTCGGTGCATCCCTGGGAGGAATGGTTGCCCAGACGATAGCGGCGGAATATCCCGGATTTGTAAAGAAAATGGTTATTTGTTCCACTCTTTCGGAATCCTGCGAATCCATAAGCAATGCCATGGAGATATGGACTTTCCTTGCGGAAAACGGCAGAGTTTATGAAGCCAACGAGCTTATGTGCAGATGTATCTACGGCGATGCCGTAATGAAAGAATACGGCGAGGGACTCATTGATTCCGGCAGATTTATTACTGCGGATGAGGGAAAGCGCTTTGCAAAGCTGGGCAGAATGATTATTTCTTTCAATCTCAAGGACAGGATAAAAAATATAAAGTGCGACGTGCTTGTGGCGGGAAGCGAGGGAGACAGACTTGTTCCGCCGGACAGTATCCGTGAAACGGCATCGCTTCTGAACTGTGAAATGTATATGTACGGCAGCGAATACGGTCACGCCGTCTACGATGAAGCACCGGATTTCAGACCGCGGATGCTTGAATTCTTAACAAGGTAAAATATAAAAGACTTGTACCGTTCATACGGCACAAGTCTTATTTTTATCAGAAAAGTCCCTCAAGAAGCTTGATGAACAGACCGCCTACAACCGTTCTGTGACGGAAGCCCACTATTTTGCCCGTTACCGTATCATACCAGTCGGTCATGGGGGCACGGTCGGGAGAAACGTTATAGGCATCCCAGAGGGGAGCGATGTATGCTTCAAATTCTTCTTTGGCAGGTGCCATGGCGGCAGTCCAGAGAATCCAGTCTGATTTTGTATAGGTCTTACGGTTGTCAAGAGGCATACCGTAGGCGTTGAAATGCTTCTTATTTGAGCAAAGCTCCGAATACATTACGCAGGGATCAAAGAGCTTCGTACCCCAGAGCTTATCCCAGACCGCATTGTATTTCATACTGTATGAACCGGGCTTGTCAAAGGCAAGACGAAAACTGCCGTCTTCGTTTGCGGCACGCTTTGTCCAGCTGAGTGCCATCTCCTTTGCTTCTGTCATATATTTATCGGCATCGGGATTTCCCTGCATGGAAAGAATTTTTGAATATCCCGCAATACCCATGATTGCTTTAAGTGAAAGATTACAGTTATGTGCAAGGTGACCTGCAAAGTCATCGGTACAGAGCTGGTCCTCGGGGTCGGTACCGTACTGTTCAAGATACTTTACCCAGCCCGCAAGAATATCCATCTTGTCGTCGCAGAATTCCGTGTTGCCGTCAAGCATTGAAATACACGCCATGAGTACAAGCATATTTCCGCTTTCCTCAACGGGCATCTGTCTCTTGAGATATTCAACGGGATCGTTTTCCTGCTTCCAGCCGTAACGCTGACCGTTTACGAGAGGATAAGTTCCCGCATCGTGGGGAGCAAAATCATATTTCCATTTTTCTGTTTGTGTGAATTTGAATATGGGACGGAGCGTACCCTTGAGAAGCTCGGTATTATAGAGAAGCATGAAGGGAGCGGAGGGATAAGTGACGTCAACCGTTGCGGCACAGCCGTTTGAGAAGCATTCCTTTGAAATGAAGAGAACGTTGCCCTCGTTATCTACGGCCAGCTTATGAGCGCAGATTGTCTGACGGAAGGCAAGAGTAAGCAAATCTGCGTATTTTTCACCGCCTGCACGCTCTGCATCGTCAAAGAGAGCTTCGGATTTTTCTCTGCACTTATCGAGAATTTCCGCCTGCTCGTCTGCTGCCTCGTCAATTGCCTTGAGAATGCAGTCACATTTTGTTTTCCAGTATGCGTCAATCTTTTCGCCGAAGTATTCAAGGCATTTGATATCGTCATAAGCAAAAAGAACGGTGGTTTCCAGGTCCTCTGACATGGGCACCTCAATGGCGGCGAAGGTCATTTCATCCCAGGTCTTGAAAGATACGGATGAACCCTTTGCACCTGCAAGATAAAAATATCCCCATTCAATTCTCAGGTCGTCACCGTCACGGGTGAGCATTTTCTGTTCTGCGGAGCCCATTTTCGCAAAGGGGAGACCGTTGGAGGTTTTGCCCGTTTCCGTCGTAACGTCACAGTCACCTTTTTTATCAAGGCAAATTTCCTCTGAAACCTCAATACCGAGGGTTACCTCGTGCTTATTTCCGTCTGCGGACATATATTTTGCGGTCATATATGAAACGGGTCTTGAAATATGATATAAATCCTCGGGAAAAAGGGGAGTATAAAAGCTCAGACACAGTACGATTTTTTCGTTTTCAAATACGTAATCCGTTACGAGAGCGCTCATGTCGCAGAAGGTCTGGCTGATTTTGGCCTCTTTTCCTTCGCCCATAAATGCGAATTTTTCGTTGTCAACGGTAACGAAACCGTTGATTGTGTTTGCCGAGCCGGTCCAGTGAACGGTTGCCGATTCATTCAGCTTATCCGAAAATGACCATACGGAAAAATAGGGGTCTACGGTAATGAGCGGTGTTGCGGGCTGTCTTAATTTCATTGTTTTTCTCCCTTAAATGCAGTTATTGTATTCTTTGTCAAGCCATTCAAATGCCGAGTTCAGTCCCTCTTCGGAGGGGTCAAATTCTCTGACTGTAATCTGTTCCTCATCCGTTGTGTCAAAGCTGAAGCATCCCACATAGAATGAAGCAATGATTTTCAGAGGAGTTTTATTTTCGGCAATGAGATGGAGCTTATAGTTGAATTTATCGGTGAATGCTCCCACCTTGCCTTCGGTTATGGGTGCGGAACCGATGAAATCGTTTATGCCGGCATCATAAAGTGCCACGTTGCCGCACAGATATTGCCAGCTTGTTCTGCTTAATTCTTTCATGGAAAAACCTCCGTTTATAACTTCGTCAATTATAACACTATTGATGGGTAAAAAACAATACATATTTGTATATGCTTTCATTGACTGAGAAATAAGCAGGTGATATAATCATTTACATATTCAGGAAGTAAGGTGAAATATATGAAAATAGCAGTTCTCGGATACGGAAATCTGGGCAGAGGCATTGAATGCGCGGTAAAGCATAACGATGACACTGAGCTTAAATACGTATTTACCCGCCGTGACCCTTCAAAAGTTAAGATTCTCACTGAAGGCGCAAAGGTGGTTTCCGTAAACGATATTGAAAAATACAGGGACGATATAGACGTGCTGATTATCTGCGGCGGCTCCGCTACGGATTTGCCCGAAATGACTCCGAAGTACGCCGAAATGTTCAACGTTATTGACAGCTTTGATACTCACGCAAGGATTCCCGAGCATTTTGCCAACGTGGATAAGGCGGCAAAGGATAACGGTCACATTGCAATGATATCTGTCGGCTGGGACCCCGGTATGTTCTCTCTCAACAGAGTTTATGCAGGCGCAATTCTCCCCGACGGGTCTGATTATACCTTCTGGGGCAGAGGCGTAAGCCAGGGACACTCCGATGCAATCCGCAGAATTGAAGGCGTTCTTGACGCAAGACAGTACACCGTACCCGTACCCGAAGCCCTTGAAAAGGTCAGAAACGGTGAAAATCCCGTTCTCTCCGTAAGAGAAAAGCATACGAGAGAATGCTGGGTGGTTGCCGCACCCGATGGGGATAAGGCAAGGATTGAAAGAGAAATCAAAGAGATGCCCAATTACTTTGCCGACTATGACACCACCGTTAATTTCATTTCTCAGGAAGAGCTTGACAGAGACCATAAGGGTATTCCTCACGGCGGCTCCGTAATCCGTACCGGCTCCACCGGCTGGAACAATGAGAACAACCACGTTATTGAATACAGCTTAAAGCTTGACTCAAATCCCGAGTTTACATCAAGCGTACTTATTGCCTATGCAAGGGCCGCTTTTCGTATGTACAAGGAGGGCATCAGAGGATGCAAAACCGTTCTTGATGTTCCCCCTGCATACCTCAGCAGTATGTCCGGCGAAGAACTCAGAGCAAATATGCTTTGATATTGCTAAAAAATTTGTTGATTTTTTGATTTATATATGTTATTATATCAGCGAATATGAATAAGGAGGCAATCAAATGAGTATCGGTTTTTGGCTTTTCCTTTGGGGAATTATTGAGATTTTCGGTCTTGAAGATGTGATTGCAGGATTGTTCACCTGATATTCCGTAAACAATACAGCAGGTCGGTTGACCTGCTTTTTGTTTTGTATATGCCTATCTGTAAAGCCGATAAACTTTACAAGTTGCAAATTGATGAAATTTGCAATAAGTCCTTATGTATCAACAAAATACTTTTGAAATTACTTTTGAAATACACATAGAGTAAAGTACATACGCTTTACAGAAAGGAGAGCTAAAATGAATATCAACAGAACCAAACGCAACGATTTGCTTGCCGAAACCGTTATCAAGGGACTGCAGTCAAGGAATATGAGCGGTTACTATGCCGAAACCAAGGAGGAGGCCCTTAAAATTGCTCTTTCTCTTATTCCCGAGGGCAGTAAGATAACAAACGGCGGCTCGGTTTCCATAGCGGAAATCGGTTTGATTGACGCAGTTAAAAACGAAAAATATAATTATTGTGACAGAAGTGCCGTGACGGATAAACATGCTGCAGAGCTTTTTGCCTACGATGCAGACGTATTTCTCGGAAGCACAAATGCCATTACCGACGACGGTATTCTCGTGAATATAGACGGTAATTCAAACAGGGTTTCCGCCTACGCCTACGGCCCCAAAAAACTCGTTCTTGTGGTGGGAATGAATAAGATTGCTTCCGATTTGGACAGCGCGCTTAAAAGAGCAAGAAACGAAGCGGCGGTTATCAATGTTCAGCGTTTCGGTCTTTCCACACCCTGCACAAAGACGGGCAAATGCATGGACTGTAAATGTCCCGATACAATTTGCTGTCAGTTTCTTATTACCAGATATTCAAGACATAAGGACAGAATCCACGTTATCCTTGTCAATGATAATCTCGGATTTTAAGTTAATCAAAAAAAGCAAAAAATATCCGCCGAAGAGAAGCGTGAATTCTTTTCGGCGGTTTTATTTATCTGTTCTGTTCTTTTTCTATTCTATCAAGAAGTGCAGGGAATTCCTTTATATCGTCAATGACGTACATTGCATCTGCCTCTTTCAATTCGTCACGGGTGAATGAGGTGGTAACACCGACGCTGACACATCCTGCGGCGTTGGCGGCTTTCACACCGTTGATTGCATCGTCAATGGCAACGCAGAAGCGAGGATCTGCCTTGCAGAGCTCCGCACCCTTGAGAAATATATCGGGATGGGGCTTTTGCTGTGAAACGTCGCTGCCGGTAACAAGTGCCGTAAAAAATTCGGGACCTACGCCTATGGTATAAAGGTTGTGGCATACCTTGGGGTAATCTGCCGCAGAGCACACGGACGCCTTGTATTTTTTCATTATTTCCTTTACAACATCCAGCACGCCGTCATAAACCAGTTCGGGGTGGTTTCTTATAATTTTACCGTAGATTTCATATACTACGGGCTTCATCTGGGGGTCGTAGGGGACACCGTATTTTTTCGCAGGTCCTCCCAGATATCTTGTTTCTCCTCCGCCTATGTAGGGGATGAAATCCTCCGGCTTTGCGTATACGCCGAACTGCTTCAATCCTTCAAGAGCGGCCTCTAAAATTATACTTTCGGAGTCAATGAGGACTCCGTCCATATCAAATAATACTGCTTGTATTTCCATTATCTGTTCTCATAGTCTTTCATGCCCATTTTCTCAACCAGCTCGCCGTAGCTTTTGTCAAACTGTGCCTTTGTGATTGCGTTGCGTTCAAGGAAAAGCTCGAGAGTTTCCTTCTGTCTGAGAAACAGGTCTGTTTTCTTTTCTTCCGGGGACATTAATTCATAGGGTATTTCTTCCCTCATTACCGTCGTCTCCTTTCAGATGATTTCAAAGAAATGAATCTGATGTATTACTCGGAAACCGTGGTACTTTCCGCCGAGGAAACATATATTGTCGTTCTCAGGTAATTTTCGGTACCGACTTCTCTGATGACAAGGAGCTTTGAGCCGACCTTTGTATTATCGGGGATAATGAATGAAAAACCGAATTTACCTTCATCGTCTGATTTGACGTTTTTAATATCGTTTACGATTGCGGTTGCATTCTCGTCATAAAGAACTGCGGAAAACTCAGCGTTGGCCTTACCCTTTGCGGATACGGTGGCAAGCTGACCGGGCTGAGGAGCGCTGCCGTAAATGATTTCGATGCCTTTGCCTTCGGAATCAACTATGTCGGGACGGTATTCGGTGGTTTCACCGTTCTTTTGTGTTTCGGTGTTATCAAAATAATCTGCTATAATGGGCACGTCCTTGCCTGTTGTTTCCGTGGGCTTGGTGGTTTCCTCAACTTCCTTTTTACCGCATGCGGCAAATACAAGGGCTGCTGTAAGCAGTACCATTACAATACAAATAATTCTCTTCATAGCTTTTTACCTCATTTTTATGGATATTTCTCCCGAGGAAAGTGTCATTTCTCCGCCTGGGGTATTTACAATCAGATTGCCTTCATCGTTGACTCCGAGAACAGTCCCCGTGTAATCAATTCCGTTACGGCAAAATCCGATATCTTTACCGATGATAAACATTTTTTCTCTGTACTGCTTCAGAACCCGTTCACGGTCAAAGCAGTCGTTCATTTTGAGAAGCAGGGAAACCGTGAGGTCAATCAGAGCGTCTTTGTCTGTTTCAATCCCGAGAGAGCCCGCGACGGGAGCGTCGGGAGGAAATTCCCTTGTGGTCAGGTTGATTCCCATACCCACAACCGTAAGGACTTTACCCTCTGAAACGAATCTTTCCGTCAGTATTCCGGCTACCTTTTTTGAGCCCAGGTAAAGGTCGTTTACCCATTTGATGCCTGTTTCAATTCCCGTAAGCTGGGATATGCTCTGCTGAAGGCATACGGCTGCTCCGGGAGTAATCAAGTCAAAATCGTCATTTGCCTCAAAGCCGATACTGAAATAGATGCCCGTCCCATACGGAGAATGAAAGCTTTTACCGTGTCTGCCCCGTCCTGCCGTCTGCATATCCGCAACGACAAGCACGGGCGATTCAAGGGAATGGGCATTTTCTCTGATGTAGTCGCTGGTGGAGGTAAGTGAATCAAAATGTAATTTGTTAATGTTTACCACCTCTAAACTGTAATTATACATTTTTCAGCGGATAAAGTCAATTATTTGCACCAATCAGGATAAAAATTTCAGCCGGAGCAGATGCTTATGTCAAAAAGCCCGCCGAAAAATTCCGACGGGATTTATAAATATACGATGCAACAATGACAGCGTGGGATTTTTGAAGATAACCGAAATGAATGCTGTGAAGATTGCAAAGAAATTTTCTTTGACTTCACCGCCGATTTTACCGGTTTTATCCGGCCGAAACAGAGATATCCGCGAGAATATATATCCGGCACTTGCGGCCTTTGTAAGGAGAAATATCAAAAATATCATTTTTTCCTTGACAATTCCGCTTGAATGTGTATAATATATATGCAATACATCGCGGGGTAGAGCAGTTGGTAGCTCGTCGGGCTCATAACCCGGAGGTCGGAGGTTCAAATCCTCCCTCCGCAACCAAAGGACAATCGCTGATTTTCAAAGCTTGCAGGCTGGGAATCAGCGGTTTCTTTTTTTATCCGGATTATGATTTTCCCTATAAATTTTCCCTATATCGTTCATATTGCCTCCTTTGAGTTCATGACAAAAGCGGCTAAATCCTGAGCTGCGGCTATGTCTCTCGCTCTGAACATATGAGAATATACCTTAAGTGTAGTATTAGGATTGGAATGCCCGAGTCTTCCCGAAACAGTCGCGACATCAATATTGCGTGAAATAAGCAATGATGCATTTGTATGTCTGAGCGAGTGAAGCGAATGGTGTTTCAATCCGTTTCTTTTCTGGAACTTATCCCACCAATCACCTACCGTGTCGGGATGTATCGGAGAGCCTTCAACTTTTGTAAACAGGCGGTCACAGTCCTGCCATATTCTTCCCGCCTCGGCAATTTTCTGATCCTGCCATACTTTATACTCTTTGATCAAATCAAGAGTATAATCATCAATTGTCAGCACTCTTCTGCTGTTTACGGTTTTCGGTTCCTTTGTGATGATTTTGCCGTTAACATACTGAGAAGATCTGCAGATATACATGGTCTTTTTCTCAAAATCGATATCTTTCCATTCCAGGCCGCAGAGTTCGCCTCTCCTGAGGCCGAGCATTATAAGCATCGTAATCATTGTCCTGTAATTGACCGGCTCATTTTCAAGAAGGCGGAAAATCTCAATCACTTCGTCTTCGTTGAGGCATTCTGTTTCATGCCCTTCGGATGACGGAGGATCGGCCCTTTTGGCAACATTTTCTTCAACCAGGCCCCATTTCCACGCAACTTCAAGAACCTTGGAAATAACATTATGATGCTCGCGGATTGTCTTGTTTGAAAGAGTTCCGCCCGTGTTTTTGTTGGAGCCGGGCTCTGCAAGCAAATGATAAAAATCATTAAGATCCATCTGATTGATATTGATCAATTTTGTGCTTCCGATTTTGGAATCGTAAACCCTCTGCAGCAGACTTTTGTATCTCTCGACTGTTTTGGGGGCAAGTTTTGCCTTGCCCTCATTATTAAGCCAGTATTCAGCCATCTCTTCAAAAGTTGATACGCCGGTAACTTTTCTTCCGGATTTTATATCGCTTTCAAAGTTTTTTAGCTGAGATTTGAGTTCCTTCTCAATTTGTTTTTCACTCATACCTTCGGGTGGTCTCCAGGTTCTCGAATACATCTTTTGAGAACCGTCCGGATTTCTGCCCCAGGACATTCTGAGTTCATAACTGTTGTTTTTTCTTCTGGCATACGCCATTTAGTTTGTCTCCTTTCCGGCGTACACTCATGTGAATAGAGTGATTACATAATACCATATCTTTTTGCTTCATTCAATCAGGTAAATCGCAATTAAGATACTCCGCAAGTTCCTCAAGGCAGAAAATCGCCTTCCTGCCGGAATACATAACATTGATTTTCTTGTTTTTGACAATGTTCTTTATTATATTTTTTGTGACAGCAGTATCGGGATCCGCCTTTATTATATCCTGATACGCCGTTTCAATAGTCCTTACTCTTGACATTATTCGTTAAGCCTCCTTGTATTCATTATTAAAGCTCCTGTATTCATTAAACATTTGCTTCGGTTCCGTACATAACGGCAATAATAAAAGCTCTGTGACAATCTTCAGGGGTGAAGAATGTGCTTTTTCAGTACGGATGCGGACCTGTAAGTACGCATCTTTATTCAGCCGCATCCCTTGTATTTACTGATTCGGTACGCAAATACGTTTGTTTTTAAGTTACTGTAAAATTTGAAATAAAGGGATAAATATAGAATTATTGCCGTATGTACGAAAAGATACGTACTTGCGTACTTGGTTACAGTTCCAAGCCCGGATCAAGCCTGACGGCGACGCCTTTGTATCCTCTGTTGTATTTGCCGTGGTCAACGGGAATCCTGTTGCACGGCTCCATACCGTAATGCTTCGACAGCTTCGCCAGCTGGTTGGAGAATGTTTTCTCCTTGAACGGGTCATAGAAATTATCTTCGCACCACTGCTTATAGACTCTGTAGATTGCCTTGGTGGTTGAAGCCTGATCCGGCCCGAAGCAGAGATAGTTTTCCGACTCAAGGAAGAGGATAATGTTGTTGTCGTTTCGTCTGAGGTCGTGAAGGTTCTTGAGCGTTCTCTCGCTGATAGTGAAATTGAAGCCGTTTGAGCGCAGGCGCTTAAGCCCCTCAATCATCCAGAGAAGGATGTCCTCCGCCTCGGATTCAAGCTTCTGCGAAAGAAGGCGGTCATCAACCCTGCCGGGATCCTTGGGCAGCACGTTTATCACAAGCTGCCTTCTTCTGAACGCCTCGCTTTTGTCAAAAAGAGCGTCGAGCACTCCGTTTGAGAACGCTATAATCCTTGCGTAAACATCGCCCTCGTGGAACGGGCAGTTTTTGTTTTCCATGAGCATTTTGCCCTCATTGGTGATTATCTCCTTGATGAGGTCCGTTTCCCTGAGCGCCGCCATCTGCATATCGTCGTCAAGCATAATCAGCTTGTTTTCGAGATTGGCAAGCGCGAAACGGTTGCTCACGAGAGTGGATACCTTGGTTTTTGTTGCGGAATTGCCGAACATCTTCATAAGAATCTGCCCGAGCACGGATTTGCCTTCGCCGCCTTCTCCGATAAGGAGCAGCATATACTGGCACATCGTGGTCGGTATAAGGCAGTAGCCCAGGAACTCCTGCACCGTAGGGATATCCGTTTCGTCAAAGAGAGCGCTCATATACTCAAGAAACTTTTCGGGCTTCGGCGCGTATGGATTGTAATTGACCGTGAGTCTGTTGGGCGTAATCTCCGTGCGCTGCTCAAATGAGCCCGTGTCGATGAAGTAATCGCCGTTATGCAGATGAACCACATTGATATCCCTGCTGATTTCGCTTACAACGGTCAGCAGTCTCATCGCCCTGACGATTTTATCAACCTGCATTGCCAGGTCCTTTTCGACCCAGTCCTCAATTTCGCGGGTTATCATTTTTCTCAGAACGGTATCGTCAACAATGCCGTTTTCATCGAAGAAATTGCCGCCGTAAAATATCAGCTCATGCTTTTTGGTGAACCAGTCGCAGAATTTCTTTTCGGAAACCTTTTTGCCGGTCATCCAGAACGGGGTGTCATTGTCGGTCATACTATCACCTCGCCCTCGTGAAGCGATATGAAGCTCCGTATTTTATCCGCCGTTTTGCAGGCGGACAGGGTATCGGTGAGATATGAAACATAGTCGAGCCACTGCGACGCTGTTCTGAAGAGAAAGTGAAGCTCTTCATCATCGCGCTTCGGAGCATATTCCTCAAGCCAGCTTTTCATTTCCTTCTCGGCAGAGATAAGGTAATTAAGGATATATTGTTTTATATGGCCGTAGTCGGTCTTTTCCTTATTCTTCTGCCTGCGCTCACCGCTCAGCGACTCCGTATCGAGATTGAATTCCTCCGCAATGCGGCAGGCGGCCTCATACTGCGTTATGCCGTAATAATTGCTGACAAAATCGATTACATTGCCGTCCGCGCCGCAGCCGAAGCAGTGATAGCGTGAGTCAACCTTCATTGACGGATTTCTGTCATCGTGAAACGGGCAGACAATCATTCCCGCCCTGTTTACGGGAATTCCGATGAAGTTTACATAATCTCTGACGGAGACTTCCTTCGCTGTTTTTTCAAAGCTGATTACATACTTACCGCCGTGTTCACTGTCCGATGAATGTGAAGTTTCGCGCGGAAAAGTATTGCAATCTTTGTTTTTCCGTGTTATATTGTATTTGTTAGTTTTAGATGACTGTTCCGTATCTGCGCCAACAGATACATAAGGAACGGTCGTTTTGCTTTTTGAAGCGGGATATGCCGAATTCAAATAATTATCAACTCCATTCTTTTTCGCCTTTATGGGCGATTATTTTTTTGCAATCCCGGTAAGGTAGAAATGGTCAGGGATATTCGCCCAGGTAGCATTACCATTCTGAGCCGGTCATAAGAATCACGCCCTTTCTGATTTGGATAATCGGTTTTTGTCGCAGCCGATTGTCTAACGACAGTTTCATTCTAACAGGCTATTGACAAAAAGACAATGGTTTTGTACAATGTTCTTTGTAGTGATGTAATTATCTAAAATATTTGCCAATTTACATTATCCAAAAATGAGGTGACTGATTATGGATTATGATTTTTCAGAATACAAGGCAGATGAATATGAAATATATCAATCTCAAAGAGAGAGTAATAAATATATTGATTACTCATATTTTCATAATAAAGCTTTTTTCAGGTCATATGATAATAAGGACTTCAGAATTGTAGTAGACGGATATAATGAATATCACAGTATGACAAGTTTTTTCAAAGAGGAAGCTGAAAAGCATCCCGAGTCATATGGAGCAAGAATTTTTTTGTCAGGCCTTACAGATGAAGATCGTAAAATCGATGAAGAAAGAGAAAAGTATAATGAGCAAGTAAAGAAAACAGTATCTGATAAATATGATGTAGAATTTGAAGACACTGAGGAAACCGTCGCATTAGCTGTCAGCAATGAACCTGATACTATAATTCGTCCATACACAAATATTTATAGTGGCAGTTTTATAAATGTAAACTATGGCGAAGGCATACTGGATTTTATTTATGCAGATTTTAAAACTCCTGCTAAGAAACTTTATGATGAAGCTAAAGATACAGAAGGCTTTAAAAACTTCTTAATTCAGCACAGCGATGTCATTGAGAAAGCGGTCAAAAACTCTAAAGTGACGATGGAAGCTAAGAAAAAAGAAGTAAAGCCGAAAGAAATTAAAATTGACAGCAAGATATATGATCGAAATCAAATCATAGTCAGAGACTTTTTGGATTATGATTATTCTTTTTTCCTGATAAATGAAATAGCTTATGCTTCTCTTTATACGGCTATTTGCCCTCCCAGATTCAAAGACACCGGTCTGGAAGCATCAAGACTTATCAGTGGATATTCAAAATATATTTTAAGACTTCAGCAGGAATTTCGGGATTTAATTGAATTCTGTTACGATGAGGATTTTTATCCGGAAGTTCTTGGCCAATTGCTTCCGGTCGAGCGTTTTTCAGCATATAAAAGAATAAAAGAGCTTCCGACGTCTTTAGAAAGAACAGAAATTTTTCAGACCGGAAGAGCTCGCATTGGGGAAAATAATCCTCCTTATTCCTATGATATTCAGACATTTTTATCAAAACTGAATGACAAGCCAATTACTGATGAGCATGTAGAATTGGCCGACAAATTTAATATAGATGCGAAAGATTTAGCCGCAATTATTTCATTTCCAATCGGCATCAGTATTCATTACAGGTTCAGTTCTTTGGTTGAAATACTTGAACTGGAATTCACAAAAATGCTGGAAAAAAACATTCGATTCCGTAAATGTAAACGATGCGGAAAATATTTCATTATGAAGGGGAATTATGACACAAATTACTGTGACAGAATTGAGCCCGGAACAACAAGAACCTGCAAAGATCTTGCAGCACAGGAAAACTATAAAAAGAAAAATGAGGGCAATGAAGCCATCGCCCTCTATCAAAAATATTATAAACGCTATGCAGCAAGAGTAAAAGTTCGTCAAATAAAAGAACCGGATTTTAAAAAGTGGAAATACGAAGCAATCGTCAAAAGAGATGACTGCACAGACGGAATAATATCTGTAGCCGAGTATAAAGAATGGCTTGAAAGCTGTTTCCCGAATCGGAAACCAAAAAACTGAAGAATATATTAAATATACCCTCGACAATCCGGAACTAAATCCTATGTCGGGGGTGTATCATATTGTGTCATTTTTAATGACGGAAGTTTCATTGATTTATCAATGTTGGTCAGGGGTTTGGGGGCGAAAAGCCATCAACAAGCTGTATTTGTGGGAACAAATACCTTGCTTGCCCGTATTGTATTTCTGATTAATTTTCTCTTCCGCCAAGAAACGCTTCTCCATAATTCGGGTATGATAATCTTTTCGCATAAACAAAAAATTTCATTTATCCTTAATCAAAATATCCTTTATATTTAATTTTCAACCCACTGTCTGGGAAAAGATATGCGTACAAATCAACAAAATAGTCGTCCGTCATTCCGGCGATGTAGTCAACAACAATCTGATTTAGTTCGGTCTGCTCATAAGGAACTTTTCTTTCATAATGAGCTTTGTTTACATAATTTATATGATGTCTGAATATGGGAGAATTTTGATTTTGTCTATTCAGGTCATCCAGAAGTCTGTCATACATCTGAGCCATCATAGGCTTTATGGAATTATCAATTTGTTTCTGAACATCCGCATTCCCGTAAATAAGACGGTAGTTGTCAGCTTTCGCTTTTTGCAGGGCAGCAAAATGCGCTTCATCCAGCATAATATACGGCTTGCCGTAGCTGTTTTCAATGATGTTTACAATCAGGTTGTTTATGAGTTCGGCATTGATAGAGCCAATTACCCCGCCATCAAATGCATCTGATGAAATTATCTTTGCTCTTTCGGCATCCTGCCTGTCTTTGCCGAGATAAGCGATGATATCCGAAATTCTCACAACACAGCCCTCAAGTGTTGACGGCACAAGCTTTTTCACATTCTCTTTGTCAACATAACAAGATTCAAGTTGTTTGTCAAATTCGGTAAAATCGGCAAGCGGAAGCGGTCTGTATTCGCTGAGCTCCAGTTCACCGTCGTGACTCGCAATTCCGCTGAGAGTCTGCAAAGAGATGTTATAAGGATAAATTCCGTCAAGCACTCTCACCGAATGGATGTTGTGGCTGAAATGCCTTCCGGCGTGGGCAAAATAAAGCTCATCAAGTATTGCCTCACCCGCATGACCGAACGGTGTGTGACCGATATCATGACCAAGGGCAATGGCTTCGATCAGGTCAAGATTGAGATTAAGTGCCTTGCCGATAGTTCTCGCAATTCTCGACACAAGCTGAACATGAAGCGCACGGCGGGAAATATCATCATTTTTATAAAATGAAAACACCTGCGTTTTGTCAGCATAGCGATTATAAAACGGGCAGTGAATTATCTTGTCACAGTCGCGAAGGAAGGCTGTGCGAATGATATTCGCTTTATCTTTCCCGGGATTGCGGCGAATGACATTTTCTTCATTAAACGCCAATAAGGCGAAGGTATTCTCCGCCTTTTCGGTCGCTATTTTCTTTTCGGTTTCGGGGGTTAGATATTCATATATGGGCATTTTATATCTCTCAATTCCAATTGATTTTTTTCAACTCATAGGATAATTTTTTAGCCATTTTATCTATAATCAGGTTATCAAATTCATTAAGCCGATCAGCACTTCTGATTCTTGTGTAACTCGTATGCCACATGCGTATAATCGGAACTTGTTTGCTGTCGATTTCAATAATTTTGCATTTGTTTTTCTTAATGTACTTTGCATCTAATAATTCCGGGATTTTTTTGTCATAAGTATTACAGCCAAGCCAGATTATTATATCGGGAGATATGATTTCTATTTCCTTTTTGATATAATCTTTGTATTTTTTACAATAATCCTCTATATTCTCTATATCACATATATTACCGCCACCGCTTTTGTTGAGATTCATAAATGCAAATTTATTTGCAACCTTATATGGTGTTTTTTCATTTTGGAAATCCTTAATCACAACTTGATACAGACAGCAAATCCTTTCACGCATTTTTCCGGACCAATTATCGATTTCGCTATTAAAATATTCATCAAATTGACATCTTCTGTCTGTAATTGTTTTAGGACTGTTATCATGGTTTTCAACATTCGCCTCATTGCTGATAAAAAGGACTTTTTTCTCTTGCTTTTCAAATTCTGCTTCATCAATAATGCCATCTTTCATAAAACCATAACGGTGATAAGTCTCATAATCTGAATCTTTCATCCAATCATCAAATAAGTTATTCAGTTTTTTTGTTTTAGTCATTGACAATCATCTTCACACATTATATTTTTTACCTGCAGAGCGGAGCGTTTCCCTGATAGTATCCCGCAAACTTTCCGGCTCAATGATTTCAACATGGTCGGAATACTGCATTGCCCAGAATTTCATTGCTCCCGGCACGGCTTTTACCTCGCAGGTAACCGTGCTTTCATCCTCGCCGACAAATCTTATACTTTTTCCGAACCAGTCAATAAGTTCGCTTATGATGTTTTCACTGTTTGTTGCTTTAAAGATAATCCTTTCGGGATTTCCCGGCTGCATATACAGCATCTCGGCAAGGGTGACGGGAGAATTTTTCAGACCGCTGACCTCTTTTTTCGGCTTTGCCGGTTCATCGAGAATTTCAATATTAGTGATTTTGTCAACTCTTACATTACCA
>JAKSQQ010000089.1 GCA_024404015.1 Clostridia bacterium | reverse complement strand
AGTACTTTTGTACGGGGAACGAGGAAAACGGCTTAATACCAAACATTTTAATTTCTACAAAGAAGCAAGCACTTACCGTTATGGAAGTGCTTGCCTTGATGCTTACATTATTTAGTTTGGTATGTTCTTCACCGAAAGATTCAAGCGCCCCTCAAGGTTGCTCGGGTGAAGGCGATGTCCAGATATACCTGCACAACCACCGCAAACACCTCTCTCACCGCAAAGGGCAGATATCCCGTCCAGTGGGACTTTGAGGGGAACGAATAGGCGGTAAGTCCGTTTCTCTTTGCGAATGAAGACGCACGGTATTCGTGAAAATCGTTGGTAACGATGGTGATTTCTTTTATGTCTATGCCGCTTTCTCTGAGTTTTCTGATTGAATTATCAAAATTTTCAATGGTGGAAGCGGATTCATCCTCAATTATCAGACGACTTCCGTCTATGCCCATTTCCGTAAGGCAGTTATACATACATTGACCCTCGGATATATCCTCCGCATCACCCTGCCCTCCCGAAAGGATGGCTTTGCTTTTCGGATTTTCCGTAAGGTATTCGTATGCCTTGTTTATCCTTCCCCTCAGGTAAATTCCCGGCTGAGTACCTCTGACCTGACATCCGAGTACGATAACGTAATCGGTTTTTACATCTGATTCAATACCGCATCTCACAATATTCACAAAGGCAAATCCGCCTACGGCAATACCGCAGACAAGACACACCGCAATTAACGAAATGATGATTTTTCCCGATTTTACTTTAAGTATTCTTCCGATTATCCCGTTGATTTTTTCAAACAGAATACCGTATATAAGGAAAAGGGCAGACGCTCCCAGTCCCACGATGATACCCACGTTTATCTGTCTGTTTGTGACTACCGGACCGATATTCAGCAGAAAACAAGCCGCCGACAGTACAAACAGTATTGATTTGATTGCTTTTTTCAATTTAATTTCCTCGCAGTCGTATGTTGGGTTTACTATATTTTATTATTTCGGTTTTGTCAAGAAGAATGTGCCGCGGCTATTGATATAATTTTCTGTAAATGTTATTATGAATATATTATTGAACGTAACAAAAGAAACTGACTCTTCCGATTCAAACATTATGAAACATATAGCTTTAATAACCGAAAAACCCCGCCTCAGCGGTAAAAATTCAATACCCGACGGTGCCGTTACGGGAAACGGCGACCTTGCCGCCATCCTCGGAAACAGCGAAAACGGCATGAGAATACATCTTGCCAAAAGTGACCTGTGGTATGCGGCAGAGCATCACGACTGCGGAGGAATCAGACCTCTGGGAAATGTGGATATTGACATTCCCGAAGATATGTATGTCGATTACTTCGCCTGCCAGAATGCAGACGAGGGCAGAGTTTACTGTAAATTTGAAAAGAACGACAGACTTATCGAAATAAATCTGACCGTCTGCAAAGGCAAAAATCTGCTTGTTATTGACATAAGCGGGAAAGGCGAATTGCCCGTTCCCCGTCTGTGTGCCGTTTCCGGAAATTGCGACGGAAAATACGGCAAAACGGAGGAGGGCTTCATCTACCGTATCTTTGAGGACGAAGAATGCGTATATAAAACGGAAATCTACGCAAAAATGAAGCAGACGGACGCAAATCAGTATTGTGTTTATGCCGTAACAAATCACGACGTTGACAATCCCTTTGAGGAATGCGGAAAATATATTGACTCCCTTGATGAAACAGCCGTTGAAGCGCTGAAAGCAGAGCATCTTGAACTGTGGCAGGATTTTTGGAGCAAATCCCGTATGAAACTCTCTGACGAAAAGCTTGAAAACGGCTGGTATCAGTCAATCTATCTCGTTGCCTGCACCGCAGGAAACAAAAAATTCCCTCCCGGCCTTTTCGGCAATCTGATTACGATTGAAAAGCCCGGCTGGAAAAGTGATTATCACCTTAATTACAACTATCAGGCAACCTTTTACGCGGCGTGCAGTTCAAATCACGTTGAACTTACCGACGGCTATCACGTTCCCCTTGAGCAGTTCATGAAAACGGGACGTGAATATGCGAAGAAATTCGGATGCGGCGGTATAATACTGCCCGTGGGTATTCTTCCGGGCGGGTACATTTCCGAATATACACCCGGCATCAGATATCCGTTTCTGCGACTTTTCCTCGGGCAGAAAAACAACCAGCTTCATCCCGCGGACATCATGATTTTCAGATGGAAAACCACAAGGGATACCGAATACGCAAAAAATCACGCCTATCCTTACCTTAAGGAATGTCTGCAATTTTTTGAGGACTATGCCGTTTACGAAAACGGAAGATACAACATATTAAAGGATGCCGCCCACGAGGTACCCTACTACAAGCCCGATTTTACGGAAGAAAAATACAAAAAGACGGTAAATGACAAGAATAACGTACTTACTTTGGGGCTTCTGCGTATGGGACTTGAAGCAGGAATCGATATGGCTCACACTCTCGGCGTTGATGAAGACAAGCAGGCAAAGTGGAAGGATATGCTGGATAAGACGGCGCCCTTCCCCACCTTCATCAAAAGAGCAAGAAGAGTTTACCGATATACCGAAAAGGGTCAGGCGTGGAACGATACCAACTCCGTGGGGCTTCAGCATATTTATCCCTGCGGCTGTATTGACCTGAACAGCGATGAAAAAACTCTGAAAATCGCAAGGAACTCCCTTACTCTCAATAACAGATGGTTTGATGACAACGCCTCCAATTCAGTCTTTCCCGCCGCCGTAAGAATCGGCATAGAGCCCGCCGTCATCATGAAAAATCTGAGGAAAAACCTTGACAGATTTCTGCTGGGTAACTATATGCATCTTCATCACGGAGGCGGAATGGAAAACTGCTCCGTCATCCCCAACACCATAAACGAAATGGCTCTTCAGAGCAATAAGAGTATTCTTAGCTTTTTCCCCGTCTGGGATAAAAGCATTGACTGTGAATTTGAAAATCTCAGAGCAGAGGGTGCCTTCCTGGTCAGCGGGTCAATCAAAAACGGCAAAATCGGCAAAATCACGGTTAAATCCGAAAAAGGCGAAAATCTCACTTACATTGACCCCTTTACAAATCAAAAAATCACACGGAGCACCTTCCCCGGAGAATCGATTACCATCGGTGAATAAAGGAGACATTATGAAAATCTACCTTGTAAGACACGGCGAAACAGACCTTAATAAGCAGAACCGTATGCAGAGCATATCCGACGAGCCCCTCAACGAAAAGGGCATTGCCCAGGCGCAGGCGGCAAAGCAAAAAATCGGAGATATGCATTTTGATGCGATTTATTCAAGCTCGCTTATTAGAGCAATCACCACCGCCTCCATTATCGGCGGCGTGGATAAATCGGAAATCATCATTGACGACAGAATCATTGAGGCGGATTTCGGAAAATACGAAAAGAAAAAGTATTATTTCATAGGTCTGCCCATGATACTTCACTGGTGTCTGCCGGAGGTGTTTCCTCCCCGAAAGACAGTTGAAACCGTTGACCATATCAAAGCAAGGGCAAATTCATTCCTTGAAGACCTGAAAACAAAAGACTACGACAGCGTCCTCATAGTCTGTCACGGAAATTTCATCCGCTTTTTCAAGCACATCCTCCTGAAGGATTCAAAGCAGGCGACTTGGAAGGACTTTGTTGAAAACTGCGAGCTCCAGGAATTTGAAATATAAGAGCATAAATCAAAATCGGTCTGCTTAAAATAAT
>JAKSQQ010000088.1 GCA_024404015.1 Clostridia bacterium | reverse complement strand
TTGAATATCCACTTGATTGTGCTGATGAATTTTGCAAAAAGTCCCTGTCTTGTTACGGTTAATTCTCTTGTGTCCTCTGTGAAACTGTCGGTCTTTGTGAATGTGAAATTGCATACGGCTCCGTTATGGTCGGAGAGACGTTCGCCGTTTTCATTTTCCGCAACAAGGTATTCAAAGTCAACGGGATTGATTTCAATTCCGCCGCCGTTACGGTAATAAAATTTTTCAACGCTGTCCCAGACACCCCAGTATGAATTGGGGTAAAGCTTCTGCCATTCGGAGAAATCGTCGTAATTACCGTTGTTATTTGTTTCTATCCATGCATCCTTAAAACCGTATTTGTCGGTAAGGTCATACATCATTGCCTCATCTGCGCTGTTTTCTCCGCCGTAATTCAGATGGATAGAAGTATTGAAATCACCCGTAAGGATTACGGGACGGTCTGCGGAGTTTTCGCCTACAAAGGTCAGAAGCTGAAGATATTGAGCGGCTCTTGAAAGAGCGTTTCCGTTTCCGTCAAAGGCATCTGCGTGAATGTCGTAGAAATCCACCGTGATTCCGTTGCCTAAGTCAAGTACGGTATAAAGAATACCTTTGGGTGTAAGTGCATCACCCTCGGCAATACCGCCGTAGCAGGAATGCCATTCCTGTCTTGCTTCGTTATAAACAGGTATGTTTCTTGTGTAAATATTCAGTCCGTCGCCGCCGGGAACTCCGCCGGTATGATTGGTTGAATATTTATAGTTTTTCATTTCTCCGGTAAGGTATCTGTGATAATTGAAATCCTCCTGAACGGCGATAACGTCAATGTCGGATGAATTGAGCATAGCACCCAGCTGTCTGCTGTTTCCCTTTACGTCAGTTGATTCCTGACCGATGAGTGATTTGAAGTCAGGCAGTCCCGCAACGTTGCAGTTGAGAAATTTAACGGTAACGCTGCCATTACCGTTTTCTTCATCGGCGGCACAGAAGGCCGTGAAAATGCAGGTAACCATTACGATAGATAAAATAATCGATAATACTTTTTTCATTTTTTATTGTCCTTTCATGGAAAACTTGTGACCTATATTATTTCTTTTCTTTTTTCTTTTTGTATATCGCAGTGCCGATAATCAGCGCGTTTATTCCCGTCAAACCTGCAATTCCCTTGTAAATCATCGGCTTGGCGGCTGTGACGGAGCTTGGCGCACGGTTATAGATATATCTTTTTACCTCGTTATGTATTTTCATGCCCGGGATGTCTTTGTAGAATAATACCCGTGTATCGTATCCTTCTTTATTTTCGTCAAATTCAAATATTCTGACGCCTCTGTTGACGTCGGGACCGTAAACGTTGAAACCCGCTCCCGGGGTGTAACCCAGATTGATGCCTCTGACGTTTCCTGTAAAGCAGTTATTGTGGTCGTGACCGAAGTATGCGCCCATGATATTACCCATTTTCAGCCAGCGGTCAAATTGCTCCGAGGGCGTACCGGGGCAGGCAACGCTTTCGCCCATAAATTCGCCCCTTGCCTTCATTTCATCGGTGATTTTATAGAAATGACCGCGCCTGCGGCAGTTGCCTTCAATGGCACCCTCTGTTTCTTCCGTTACTTCATTGAGCATTTCATACATTTCATAAATGGGAATGTGTTGAAAAACAAGGGAGGGGACCTTTAAGCCGCCGTTGATTTCCGCCAGCGCTTTGCTTGTTTCATCCATCCAGTCCATCTGGTCGGGATGAACTCCGTTGCCGCCGTCGGGAAGCTTCCCGCAGTTGTCAACCATGTAAAGTGCGGTAAGTGGAGTTTTTCCGTCTTCGGAATAGATGGGGATGCAGATTGTATCCGTTCTCTTGTATCTTGCAAATGCTTCGCCGTTTACACAGCAGGGGGAGCTTTCATATATATCCGTCTGAAAATCATAGTCTCCCGTTTTCTTCGGTATGTCGTGATTTCCGTAGGTGTAGGTGAAGAGAATCTTCTTTTCCTCAAGGGGAGCAAGAATATTGCGTATTGTCTTTTTTATGTTTTCTTCCTTTGAGCCGAGTACCATTGAAAAACCGTAGCTTTTTACCTGGTCACCGGTAAATACCACAAGGTCCGGCTTTTCCTTTTCCAATGCCGCCGAAATAAAATTAATGGTATCCTTTGACGTGAACTGGGTATCCTGAATATCCGTTATCTGCATCAGCTTGAATTTTCCGTTATTGAATTTTAGCATGCTAACACGTCCTTTCCTATCAATAATAACACATTTTGTCGGTTTTTTCCATACTTATCCGTGAAAATACAGAGTCGGTTCAAATTGACATTGAGTCAGCGTTATGATAATATGAAACTAATAAACCGGAAAGGACGATTCGTATGAAAAATCCCCTCGGCTTTCTTTTTTCAAAAGAGGAAAATGATGAACACGTTTCCAACCGCCAACTGCTGACCTATGCCACAGGTGCTACAGGCCAGGCGATTACCGGCGGATTTATCACGGGCAGAATCAATTTCTTCTATGAAAATCACGTTGTAACCGGCAAAAATTCCCATTACGTGGGCAAGATTATGACGCTCTCCATAATATGGGACGCCATCAACGATATTCTCGTAGGCAACTTTGTGGACAGAAGAGAACACAAGCCCTATCAGAAGATGAAGCCCTATCTGACTTACGTTCCCCCCTTCATAGGCGGATTGAGTATCGCCATGTTCCTTGCGGGATTTGAAAACGATATCTTCAATCTGATTTTCCTTATTGCCACCTATTTCTTCTGGGATTTGCTTTATTCCTTTGAAGAGGTGGGAATATGGGGAATGCTTGCCCTTTCTTCTCCCCATTCTCATGAAAGAGCAAGAGTAACCCAGTGGGTTTCCATCGGCGCGGGTCTGGGCGGATACGTTCCGAAGCTGTTCCCTACATTTTGGGATATGCTCAAAAACGTTGGAATGAAGGAAAGATATATCTTCGTGTTGTTTGCCTGCATTTTCGGAATCGGCGGTCAGCTTATGGCACGCAGAGCGTCCAAATTCCACGAGAGAGTAGAGGTTCCCGTTCAGAAAAAGGAAGGGGAGAATTTCTTCAAATCCCTGACCGTTTTAAGACATAATCCCACTCTTATTCTCATAGGACTCGCAAAGACGATACACGAAGCGTATCCGAGAATTGACAGAACTTATTTTTATCGCTCCCAGTTCAACGATAATCCCAGGTTCAAGGGCGGTACTGCCGAAACACTCTATGATACCCTTTCAAGTATTCCCGGTGCCTGCTCCGTATTCTTTGCAAATAAGCTGATTGATAAATTCGGCGGCATGAAACGTTATCTGCTGATTTCTCAGGTGGCAATCATCGGCGCAAGAATCATTGCGTACTTTGTCGGAATCATTCCCGGCTGGGAATACAATACCTTCAGGGGCTTTTTGATAATGTGCATCATTATCGGTGTGAGCAGCGGATTCACAAGCTTTATGGATATTGCCCACAGATCGCTTATCAATGACTCGGTTGATGAGGTTGAACTGAAAACCGGCTTGAGAACAGAGGGACTTTCCTCCTCAATGCTCAGCTTCTTCCAAAAAATCACCAACAGCATTTCAGCTTTGATTAAGAATTTCACTCTGTATAATTTCCTGGGATATAAAGCAATTTCCGATAATGCAGACTATAACGTTGCACATCAGTCCGCAAAATTCTATAAATGGCAGTATCCCATATTCATGCTTGCTCCGATTATCGGTGAAGCACTCTACATGGTTGTTATCGCATTTGTTAACGACGATAAAGAGTATAAGGCACAGGTGGAG
>JAKSQQ010000087.1 GCA_024404015.1 Clostridia bacterium | reverse complement strand
GTAAAAATCAAGGTTTATTTAATTTGCCTCTTGAAATAAAAATACTGCCGTCTTATAATACCAAAGTTAATGACTATTAAGAAAGGAAGGAGAAGAATGAAAAAAATTGCTGCCTGTGTCAGGGGCTACAGACTTCCCGTGGTGCTGACTTTTCTTTTCATTGTGGTTGAAGCGCTGATTGAAACCTACATTCCCACGCTGACCGCACGGCTTGTAAATGATATTCAGTCGGAAAGCGCAGTAATGTCCGAAATAATCAGAACGGGACTTACTATGGTCGTTATGGCGCTTATCTCCCTTGCCTGCGGCGGTCTTGCGGGATTCACCTGCGCGAAGGCATCTGCGGGATTTGCCAAAAACCTGAGACACGATATATACGCAAAAATACAGAATTTCTCATTCGGAAACGTTGATAAATTTTCAACCTCATCTCTTGTAACAAGACTTACCACTGACGTTACAAACGTTCAGATGGCATTCATGATGCTTATCCGTACCGCAATCCGCGGACCGCTGATGATTACCTTTTCCATCATCATGGGTTACAGAATCGGCGGCAAGCTGGCGTTTACCTTTGTGGTAATCATTCCCGTACTTCTGGGAGGATTTATCCTTATCGGTATCCTTGCTCTGCCTGCATTCCGCAGAGTATTCAAGAGATACGACAAGCTCAACGAATCCATTGAAGAGAATGTTCGCGCCATGCGAGTGGTAAAGGGTTTCTCAAGAGAAGAATACGAAAAGCAGAAATTCAACACCGCGGCAGACAGTATCCGCAAGGATTTCACTTTTGCGGAGAGAGTTGTGGCTCTCAGCGGCCCCATCATGCAGCTCTGCATGAATTTTAATCTGGTATTCATTCTCGTAATGGGCTCAAAGTATATCCTCAATCATACACAGTTTAAGGTGTTCGGAGATACTCTGACTCTCGGTGTAGGTCAGATTACCGCAATGCTCAGCTACGCAATGCAGACTCTGATGTCTCTTATGATGCTTTCCGTTATTTTCGTAATGGTGACCATCAGTATTGAATCCGTCAAAAGAATCAAAGAGGTACTCAACGAGGAATCAGACCTTACAAATCCCGAAAATCCCGTAATGAAGGTTGAAGACGGCTCCATTGATTTTGACGGCGTCAGCTTTAAGTATTCCGCAAAGGCAAAGAGCAATTCCCTTTCCGATGTGGACGTTCATATTAAATCCGGCATGACCGTAGGTATTATCGGCGGAACGGGCTCGGGTAAATCAAGCTTGGTACAGCTTATTCCCAGACTTTACGACGTTTCGGAGGGTGCCGTAAAAGTAGGCGGTCTTGACGTCAGAAATTATGATATTCAGACCTTGCGTGACAGTGTTGCCATGGTGCTTCAGAAAAATCTTATTTTTTCGGGTACTATTGCGGAAAATCTCCGCTGGGGTAACGAAAACGCAACCGACGAAGAGCTTGCCGAGGCGTGCAGACTTGCTCAGGCAGAGGAATTCATCACTTCCTTCCCCGATGGCTACAATACAATGATTGAGCAGGGCGGTACCAACGTTTCCGGTGGTCAGAAACAGCGTCTTTGTATTGCAAGAGCCCTTCTCAAAAAGCCGAAAATCCTCATTCTTGACGACTCCACAAGTGCGGTTGACACCAAAACGGATGCTCTTATCCGAGCCGGCTTCCGCAGTTTCATTCCCGAAACAACAAAAATCATTATTGCCCAGCGTTTCTCATCCGTTCAGGATGCGGATATGATACTCGTAATGGATAACGGCAGAATTACTGCCGCGGGAACTCACGACGAGCTTCTCGAATCCAGCGATATTTACAGAGAAGTATATGAACAGCAGACGAGCGGAGGTGATTTTGATGTCCAATGATAAAAAAGAAATGACCCGTGACGGCAAGCCGAAGCTTGACATTAAAATCATCGTAAGAGTAGTAAAATGCCTTAAAGAATTTTACCCCTTCTTACTGCCCCTTGTACTGTTTTGTATCGTATTTACCGCAATCGCTTCAACCATGCCCTCAATCTTTTCACAGAAGGTCATTGAGGTAATTGAAATCAGCCTTAAAAACGGCGGTGACTGGAATGCCGCCAAGGCAGATATCTGGTCAAAGATAGCAATTCTCATCGGAATGTACGTGCTGGCAATTCTTTCATCCACAGCATTCAATCAGCTTGGTGCGTATATTACACAGGGCTTCCTCTGCAAAATGAGATGCGCAATGTTTGACAAAATGCAGAATTATCCCGTCAGCTTCTTTGACAGAAACAAGCACGGCGATATTATGAGCCACTACACCAACGATATTGATACCCTCAGACAGCTTGTTTCCCAGGGACTTCCCGTTCTGCTTCAGGCAGGCATCGTTGTTATCAGCGTATTCTGCATAATGCTGTATTACAGTATATGGCTTGCACTTATCGTGGTTGTAGGCGTTGTGTTCATGGTACTCGTATCGGGTAAAATCGGCGGCGGTTCAGCCAAATATTTTGTTCGTCAGCAGCAGTCCATGGGTAAGACCGAGGGCTTCGTTCAGGAAATGATGAACGGTCAGAAGGTCATTAAGGTATTTAATCACGAAAATCAGAGCCAAAAGGATTTTGATTTAATCAACGGTCAGCTCTGCGAAGACAGCTACAGAGCCCAGGCGTACGCCAATTCCCTGGGACCCATCATCATGAACATAGGCAACACCCTTTATGTAATCGTTGCCATTGTGGGCGGCTTGCTTCTGCTTTCGGGTGCGGATAATTTAAGTATTTCGGGTAAGGCAATGAGCATCAGCATCATTGTTCCCTTCCTCAGTATGACCAAGCAGTTTACAGGCAACGTAAACCAGGTTTCACAGCAGTTCAACACCGTTATCATGGCAATGGCGGGCGCAAAGAGAATATTCAATCTTATGGACCTTGAGCCGGAAGCGGATGACGGATACGTTACCCTTGTCAACGCGGAAATTTCCGAAGACGGTACAATCACCGAAACGGAAAAGAGAACGGGCAAATGGGCGTGGAAGCATCCCCACGGTGACGGCACGGTAACCTACACGGAGCTTAAGGGCGATGTGAGAATGACAAATGTTGATTTCGGCTACGTTGAAGGAAAGCAGGTGCTTAAGGACGTTTCCGTTTACGCCGAGCCGGGTCAGAAGGTGGCATTTGTAGGCGCAACGGGTGCAGGCAAAACCACTATTACGAATCTTATCAACAGATATTACGACATTGCGGATGGTAAAATCCGCTATGACGGTATCAATATTAACAAGATAAAGAAATTGGATTTACGCCGTTCTCTCGGCATTGTTCTTCAGGATACCAATCTGTTTACGGGTACGGTCATGGATAATATCCGCTACGGCCGTCTTGACGCAACAGACGGGGAATGTATTGATGCGGCAAAGCTCGCAGGTGCAGACAGCTTCATTACAAGACTTCCCTCAGGATATGACACGATGCTTGAAAATAACGGAGCAAATCTTTCCCAGGGACAGCGACAGCTTATTGCCATTGCAAGAGCCGCAGTTGCCGACCCGCCCGTTATGATTCTTGACGAAGCAACCTCGTCCATTGATACCAGAACGGAAGCAATCGTTCAGCGGGGTATGGATAAGCTGATGGAAAACAGAACAGTATTCGTTATAGCACACCGACTTTCCACCGTAATGGATTCGGATGTTATCATGGTACTTGACCACGGAAGAATTATTGAGAGGGGCAGTCACCGGGATCTTATTGATGCCAAAGGAACTTATTACCGTCTCTACACCGGATCCTTTGAGGATGCTTGAATCTTTCGATGAAGAACATACCAAACTAAATAATGTAAGCATCAAGGAAAGCACTTCCATAACGGTAAGTGCTTGCTTCTTTGTAGAAAATAAAATGTTTGGTATTAAGCCGTTTTCCTCGTTCCCCGTACAAAAGTACTGTGTT
>JAKSQQ010000086.1 GCA_024404015.1 Clostridia bacterium | reverse complement strand
CGTCTCCGCCGTATCACGATACTGTCTTCCGACGGAGAAACGGCTTCCTTACGCAATATCTTCTGCGCTTCGCTTTGCTTGAATCTGTCGACGAAGAACGACAGGCACTTATCTAACGGTAAATATTGTAGGGCGGGATGCCCGAAAGGATACGCATAACACAGTAATTTTGAGAAATGGTAAAAGTTTAATAATATCAATGGATTCGGCGTGATTTCGGTCACGCCGATTTTTCTGATTTCAGGGATTTCAGAGCTTCTTTTGCGAATTTGTTCAGCTCATTTATCGGAATAAAGCCGACGAAATCATATTTGATATGGATTTTGCGGATACGGTGTATCTTTGCGTTTGATGCTTTCGGCTTTTTCTCAACGGTGATATATTCGCCGTCGTCATCGTCAATATCCGTTTCTGTTAACTCATTCGATACATCCGCATTCTCAATATATATGCCTTTTATGAGCTCGTGCAGTATGTATCCGTCAAGTCCGGTCAGTTCGCAGTATCGTTTTGCAGTATCTATGAATTTATCGAGGTTGTCGGCTTTTTCTTCCTGCTCGTCAATGCTGATTTGAAGCTCCGATGCCTTTTCTCTCAGTTCTTCCTGTTCTTCATCGTATCGGTTACTCAGCATTTTGAAGCGGCTGTCGGATAACTTACCGTTCGCATTGTCCTCATAGATTTTGATAAACAATCTGTCGATTTCTTCAATACGCTTTTTCGCTTGGTCAAGCTGCTTTTTCCATATCTTCAGCATTTCCTTTGAGCCGGATTCAAGATATTGCTCCATAAATTTACGGAAATATTCTTCGTGACAAATCAAATAGGATATGACCTCCGACAGATGTTCAAAAACAAGTTCCTCGAGAATATCGGAACGGATGTAATGCGCAGAGCAGTCGTTTTTGTCTTTACGGTGCTTGGAACAGTCAAAGAAATCCTGGCTGCCGTCGGATTCTTTACCTGCCGAAAAGTACAAAGGTGCTCCGCAGTCATAACAGTAAACCAGTCCCGAAAAGATTGTACTTTTGCCTCTCTTTGTTCTTCTGTGCCGCTGCTCACGAATCTGCTGCACTTTGTCGAACACTTCCTGCGAGATAATCGCTTCGTGCGTGCCCGGAGTTATCTTCTGATTCTCTAAGGGAGTTATTCTTGTCTTTTTGTCCCATATTGAATTTGTGTAGGTCTTGAATGCAACAGTACAGCCTGTATACTCACGATGGCTGAGAATGGCTCTGATTGTTCCGTCATCCCAGTGACAAGGATTATCCGGCATTGTGCCTTTGCTCAGCAGTCCGTTTTTCAATTTGTATGCTGTGGGAGAGTAATGCCCTTCTTTCTCCAACTGGTTTGCTATCTGAAGAGTACCTCTGCCCTCCATACAAAGATTGAAAATGTGTTTTACAACTTCCGCAGCTTCCGGGTCAACTATCCAATGCTTCGGGTCATCCGGGTCTTTCTTGTATCCGTATGGAATGTTTCTTGTTAATGTTTCGCCACGCTCACCCTTGACACGGTTGACCGTGCGGATTTTCCGGCTTGTGTCTTTGGCATAAAGCTCGTTTATCCAGTTTCTGATACCCGCATAATCGTTGTCGATGCTGTTGGGGTCGATGGTGTCAACATTGTCTGATATCGCAATATATCTGACACCGTATGACGGGAAAGTGAAGTTGATATACAGTCCGACCTCTGCCTGATTTCTTCCCAATCGGCTCAGGTCTTTTGTTATGCAAACAGCAATCTTCCCGTCTTCCATATCAGAAACCATTTTCTGAAAACCGGGTCTGTTGAAATTGGTTCCGCTGTAACCGTCGTCAACATAGAAAACCGGATTTACAAAGCCTTTTGCTTTGGCGTACTGTGCAAGTATTTCTTTCTGATTCGATATGGAATTTGATTCTCCTGCGAGAGCATCTTCCTGAGATAAGCGGCAATAAAGTGCGGTTGCTTTTGCCGATGTCATTAAAAGTTCCTCCTTTTGTTCATCGGCATCTGTCAAAATATTTTCTGTATCGGTTACTGAAATATCATCAAGAAAATCGGAGTTATTCATTGTCGGTTTCCTCCGGATTTTCATTAATGTCGTGGATTAAAATGCGTTCAAACTTTTCGTGAAGCAGCTCGCTTCCTTCATAACTTCCATCAACAACATAAGTGACATTTTTCACCTGTTCTGTTATACGAATATCGGGAAGCCAGAAAGCAGAAGAATTTGATACAACCAATCTTCCCTCGCCGTCAAAACGAGTGTAATGACTTTCGTGATGTGGTGACGTTGCGTTTGCTTCATCGGGATTTTTGAAATAATATTCAAGTATTTCATCTGCAATTTTTATGGTTTCATCATAATCGTTTTTCTTCAACTTATTTTATCACTCCAAGCTCTTTATAACCTTGACCGCCACACCCTGAATTGAAATTTCATCGGAATATATATCCGGATATTTCTCATTTTCCGGGTGCAGATACGGTCTGCCGGATTCGTTATCATACAAATATCTTTTCAATGTGTTTTCATTTTTATCGTCAATGGCAACCACAATCTGACCATACTCTGCGTGTGCCTGCTGACGGACAATTACAAGGTCATCTTCTTCAATTCCGGCACCGTTCATTGAATCACCGTAGGCTTTGAGAACGAAATATTTTCCGCTGCCCAAAAGTGAAATCGGGAAGTCAATCGTACCGAGATTTGTCTGTGTTTCGGAAACGGGATTGCCGCAGACAACCTTTCCGATAATATTGAGCTTTTCCGTTTTCTTTCCCACAAGACTTTCGATGTAATCCGTAATGATTGTTTCCTTTTTGCCGTCGTATAGGATAACACCTTCCTCACGCAAATGATTCAGATACAGTCCGACTGTTGCTCTCGGAATACCGGTAGCAGCTTCAATATCTCTTAGCGAAGGTGAGCGATAATTCTCATCGTAATATTCATTAACATAGTCCAGAATTATTTTGCTTTTCTCTGCTGTTTTGAAAATCATAAGTCAACCTCGATTACTGTATTAGACAACCGTCTATGCGCATATTAACATATCATTTTTAATTTGTCAAGAACAAAAAATCCGCTCGGTTCAAACACTTTGATTTGAGCCGGGCGGAGCAATGTAAACTGTTCAATTTTTAAGCATCGGAGATGCGTGGGTCAGCGGAAACTCTTTCCGATGTGTGCCTGCTGCCTTTGGCAACAGTTGTGCAAATGTCGGACATTTGCCTTGCTTGCTGCGCTAAAATTCTGTTTGACTATTTCTGTCGGATAGTGTAAAATATTCTGCGGTGAGACTATCGTAAACGGTAGGCGGTTACACTCTTTTCTCGCCTGCGGGCTCGGTCACCTCACGGCTCTGACAGTCCACCGGACTGTCATTCACCCCCGTTCGGAGCATAAATGCTTCCTCGCAAGGGGGTGATGCTTATGCAATATGTTACATATGAGAACCTTTTTGCGTTCGCCATTGTAATAATAAGTATTGTAGGTCTTTTCATAGACCATGAGCATAAAAGAAAATAACCGCCAGCCTGCAAGCACGAGCGGTTAATTTTCTTTCCGTTTTCTTGAGGGCGTAACCGTCTATCCGGTAGCCTCATCACTTTTATTATACGAATGAAAATATCTTTTGTCAAGTATTTTGAAAATGTTTTCGGCTGTATCAGTTTTGTTCCAAAAATCAATTTCAATCCCTGCAAAAACCAAATATGAAACATTATGAGACACCTGTTTCAAAATAACAATGACACAGAAAATCATATCCTTTAAATCATCAAATCCGCTGTATGAACATCAAATTCATACAACGGATTTTTGATTTTTATGAGCATCTTTGATGCGTCTGCTCTGAAATTTATTTCAGATGTGTGAGGGGCTTGGGGGCAACGCCACCAACAAGCATTTGCAAAACCTCTATAGGTTTGCCTTGCTTGCTCGTCGAAACACATACAGACGGGCAAGCAAGGCAAAGGCTATAAAGGTGAACTGATTTTACCTTTCAAATATGAATAATCTTTTTTGACGAGAACCGC
>JAKSQQ010000085.1 GCA_024404015.1 Clostridia bacterium | reverse complement strand
TATTTCAATATCCCCCGAAGGCAAAATCAGTCTTTCTATCAGAAAGCTTGATGCCGAGGGCTCCGATTCCGGCAAGGAAGACAGAGCACCTGTCAAAAAGCAGTTTACTCCCAGGCAGGGCGGAAACAATCATAACAGTAACCCCAAGGTATGGCAAGGACAGAAGCCCTCTGCACCCGCAGGTGAAAAGCAATCCTTTGAGGATATGATGGCAAGGTTCAAGCAGGTCAGCGACGAAAAAATGTCAGACCTTAAGAGAACGGATTCAAAGAGAGGCAGCGTCGGTTATTCACGCCGGGGCAAAAACCAGTAAAGCTGAGGGGGCAGTGCCCCCTTTTTTGATAAGTATGAGAGAAATAGATTTATCTTTGATTACCGAGGCCGTTAAAAACGGATGCATAAAGGCAAATAAGATACTTCCCTGCGATCTTGAATGCAGAATAAGGGAAAGCATATCAGCCGAAGAGAGTGAGCTTTCCCGCTCCGTCATAGAATGTCTTGCGGATAATATTGATGCCGCTTCTTCGATGGATTTACCCGTTTGTCAGGATACGGGTATGGCGGTCATTTTTTTTGAAATCGGCCAGGACGTTCATTTCATCGGCGGTAATTTTGAGGATGCGGTAAATGAAGGGGTTGCCCTGGGCTACACGGAGGGACTGCTCCGTAAGAGCATCGTGTCCGACCCTCTTAAGAGAGTTAATACAAACGACAATACTCCGGCGGTGATTCATACAAGAATCGTTCCCGGTGAAAATGTAAAGATAACGGTTGCCCCTAAGGGCTTCGGCAGCGAGAACATGAGCAGGATGAAAATGTTTACTCCCTCCGCCACACGTGAGGATATCATCGGCTTTGTTGTTGAAACCGTTTCGGCTGCCGGCAGTAATCCCTGCCCTCCCGTTGTGCTGGGCATAGGTATAGGCGGTGACTTTGAAAAGTGTGCGATTCTTTCAAAGCAGGCCCTTTGCAGAAACGTATCCGAGCCCAACAGGGACGAATATTACGCACAAATGGAAAGAGACATACTCGAGAGAGTTAATTCTCTGGGAATAGGACCTCAGGGATTCGGCGGTAAAACCACCGCTCTTTCCGTTGCGATAGAACAGTATCCTACCCATATTGCAGGCCTTCCCGTTGCCGTAAACGTGGGATGCCATGTGACAAGACATACAACAGTAATAGTCTGATGTGTGAACAATTTGTGTATTTTTACCGAAACCTCTTTATTTTTTGATTGCTTTGTGATAGAATACGTATTGAGGTTAAACCTCATAATTCTATAAAGGGGATGACTGTATGAAAATCACAATTACAGGCCGTAAATGTTCACCTCGTGATTCCTTTAAGGAGCATGCCGAAAAGAAGCTGGCAAAGATTGAAAAATTCTTCGGCTCGGATGTTGAGGCGAAGGTCACAGTAACTGTAGAAAAGTCATCACAATCAGTGGAAATCACCGTCAACAACGGCGGAATGATTTTCAGAGCTCAGGAGAGAGCGGAGAATATGAACGAAGCTCTCGACAAATGTGTTGACACCCTCATCAGACAGATTCGTAAAAACAAGACCCGCATTGAAAAGAAAATCCGTTCCGGCGGCTTTGATGCCTTTGACGGAGACGAAGCGGTTGAAGAAGAGACCGATTATGATTTGGTCAGAAGAAAGAGTCTTACCCTCAAGCCCCAGTCGGTTGAGGAAGCCATTCTTCAGATGAATCTTGTTGATCATCAGTTCTATCTCTTCCTCAACGAAGAAACGGGTGCGGTTAATGTGGTTTATAAACGTAACGACGGAGGATATGGTTTACTTACCCCCGAAGTTGAGTAAATGAAATTCTTGCGGCGGGAATTTTATTCCCGCCCTTTTTTGTTTGGAGTATCTATGAACATCAATTTTGTAATTCCCTGCCTGTTGGGAATGGAATCCCTCATTGCAGGCGAGCTTAAGGATTTCGGAGCGGAAAACGTAACGAGTGAAAACGGCAGAGTCCTTTTCAGCGGTGACGAAAATATGCTGGCAAGGGTGAATATCTGCTCCAGATATGCGGAAAGAGTGCAGATTCTGGTGGGCTCCTTTGAAGCAAAAAGCTTTGAGGAGCTGTTTCAGGGCGTAAAGGCACTTGCGTGGGAGGAATGGATAGGCAGAGACGATGCCTTCCCCGTAAAGGGTTATTCCATCAATTCAACGCTTTTCAGCACAAGAGACTGCCAGTCAATCATCAAAAAAGCGGTGGTTGAACGCCTTAAATCAAAATATCACGGGGAATGGTTTGACGAAACGGGACCCGTTCATCAGATACAGTTTGCCATCAACAAGGACCTTGTTTCAATGCTGATTGATACCTCGGGATTCGGTCTTCACAAGAGAGGATACCGTCTTGACGCAAATGATGCGCCAATTAAGGAAACTCTTGCCGCGGCACTGTGTAATATTTCTCATCTGAAGCCCTACCATAAGTTTTACGACCCCATGTGCGGCTCGGGTACCATTCTCATTGAAGGCGCTCTCATGGCGGCAAATATTGCCCCGGGCATCAGGAGAAATTTTGCGGCGGAGAGATTTGACGTAATTGACCGCAGCGTGTGGAAAGAGGAAAGGGAAAGAGCAAAGTCTCTTGAAAGGGAAGCTCACGATTTTGAGGCCTTCGGCTCGGATATTGACCCAAAGGCAATTGAAATTGCCAAGGTGAATGCACAGAGAGCGAGAGTTGCCCACATGATTGACTTCAAGGTGGCAGACGTTAAATCCTTCAGACCCCTGACGGACAGAGGCACCCTTATCTGCAATCCCCCCTACGGCGAAAGAATGCTTGACATTTCAGAGTGTGAAGTGCTATATAAAAGTATGGGTATGGCGTTTGAACAGAAGCATGGCTGGAGCTATACCATTATAAGTCCCGACGAAGAATTTGAAACCGCCTTCGGCAGAAAAGCCGATAAACGGCGTAAGCTGTATAACGGCATGATTAAGTGCCAGGCGTTTATGTATTTCAAATAATCAAAGGAGAAAATTTATGAAACACATTTTCATCGTTAATCCCCAGGCAGGTCAGGGAAAAAACCGTGCCATGGACGTGCTTAAGCCCATGGTAGAGGAAACAGCAAAGAAATATAATCTTGATTATGAAATCTATCCCACCAAAGAGCAGGGAGACGGTATCAGATACGTTAAGGAAAGAGCGGCAACGGGTGAAGAAATCCGTTTCTATGCCTGCGGCGGTGACGGTACACTCTACGATGTTGCAAACGGTGCATACGGCTTTGATAACGTTGAGGTTGCTGTTGTTCCCCTCGGTTCCGGCAACGATTTCGTACGCTATTTCGGTACAAAGGAAGACTTTCTGAAGCTTGATGACCAGATTGAGGGTACCGTTTGTGAGCTTGACCTTATCAAATGCGGTGACGAGCTTGCCATTAACCAGTGCTCTATGGGTATGGATGCAGAGGTCTGTGCAAAGCAGGGAACAATCAAAAAGTATCCTCTTGTTACCGGAGAGGGTGCATACTATATCGGTTGCCTTTATGCAATCGCAAAGAAAGTCAAAAACAGATTTACGGTTACCATAGACGACGGCGAGCCCTTTACACTTGATGCACTTTTCTGCTTCATCGGTAATGCCAGCTATTACGGCGGCGGATTCAGAGCTGCTCCCAAGGCACTTCCCGATGACGGACTTCTTGATTTCGTTATTGTCAGAAGCGTAAGCAGTCGTTTAAAACTTCTCAAGCTTCTCAATCCCTACAAGAAGGGCGAGCATCTTGACTGGGATATCACGAAATTCGTAAGAGGCAGGAAGCTTACTATCCATGCCGAAACACCTGCGGCAGTCAATGTTGACGGCGAATGCCAGTATGTTACGGACGCATCATTTGAGCTTATTGACAAAGGAATCAAATTCCTTGTGCCCAAGGGCTCTGAATTTTTGAAAAAGAAAGGATAATTGTCATGTCATTCTGTATTAATTGCGGCGCTCCCAATGATGAAGGAAGCGCTTTCTGTGCAAATTGCGGAACAAAACTTGAAGCCCCTCAGCAGAATCAGTATGC
>JAKSQQ010000084.1 GCA_024404015.1 Clostridia bacterium | reverse complement strand
TTGAGCAGATGCTGTATTTTTATCTTAATAAACTGATTTTACTGACGGCTTCACACGGTTATATCTTCAAATCCTGCGCCGATATAGTCACGGAGCTTATTCGGGTCCATGCCCAGCATAAGTCCTCTCATACCTCCGCTGACAAAGATTTTTTCACAAAGGGTTGCTGTTTCGTCAATGAAGGTGGGAAACTGCTTTTTCATTCCCACGGGGGAACAGCCGCCACGGATATATCCCGTAGTTTTCAGCAAATCCTTGACGTGAATCATTTCAATCTTTTTTTCGCCGAAAAGCTTTGCCGCCTTTTTGAGGTCAAGCTCCTCGCATACGGGAATACAACAGACGCCGAAGCCGTTTTTTTCGCCCTGCACCACGAGAGTTTTGAAGATAATATCTTTATCCTTGCCGGTTTTACGGGCTACGGAAATACCCGAAAGGTCACTTTCGTCAACAGCATATTCCAGACATTCATATTCAATTCCCGCCGCGTCAAGCAGACGCATTACGTTGGTTTTCGTCATATTTTACTTATCCTGAATTTGAAAGTATAGTCCTTGAAGCCCTTGAGCTTATAGGGCTTGTGGAGAGTTGCACAGCCGGGCATATCTCCGCCTACACCTCTCATTGCGCCGTCAAGGCAAAGGGTCAGATAATCGTCCTTCTCAAGCTCAAACAGATGCTTTGCCTTGTCAAGCTTTTCGGGATTATACATACCGTAATTGAAGCCGAAGGGAATATCCATTGCGTCAATTTTAAGACCGCTTCCGCTGTTGTCGGTAATGCTGAGAGTTCTTACGTCTGTTCTGTGGCCGTTTTCCTGAGGTCTCATATATCTGTGCTCAAGCTCTTCAACACTCATTGAGTGGCAGGCGATTTTTGCACCCGTCTTTCTGTCGCAGTAGGTTTCGTGAGGGCCTCTGCCGTACCAGGAAACGTCTGTTAAATCCGTGCGGATACCGAGGCGTACACCTACTTTAAGCATGGGAATAAGCAGTCCCTTTGCGGAATGTCTGACCGTCACTTCACCTGCGGGAGAGAAAAGATAAGCGGTATTTACACCCGAAACGAAGGGAGCAGTCCAGTTGACGGTTACCTCAACGCCTACGGGAGTTGCGGCCGCTTTCACGGAGGAAGCCACCGTCATTGCGGTTGAACGCTTCCATTGATAGAGAGGATGAACGCCGGAAACGAAGGGAGCAAAGTTCAGATATTCTCTGTCGTTATCCGTAAGAGCTCTGAAGAAGTCCGGCTTCATGGGAACCATGAGATATTCCTTACCGTCGTAAATAAGGGATGAGAGGGAGCCGTTCACTATTTTTGCGGAAAAGCTTTCGCCGACGATATCCACGTCACGGCCCTTCTGTCTGAATTTAAGGTCACCGTTTGCGGGGGTAATATCTGCGGCGGCTTTTTCTCTGATAATAATCTGGGAGAAGCTGATTTCAAATCCCGGCTCTGCCCAGGGCTTCGGGGTATTCAGCAGGAAGCGGATTGTAAGAATCAGCTCGCCTTCGGCATATTTTGAAGCATCGTAAGGCAAGCAGAAGGTTTCCTCGCTCATGGGAGGAATTGCGGTATCCTTGAGTATTCCGCTTTCAACCTCTTTGCCGTCAAGGGTAAGGGACCAGGCGAAATCGTACTCCGATGTATTAACAAAGTAATTTTTATTTTTGATTGTGACTTTGCCGTTTACGGCATCGGCATCAACTGCCTCAAGGTTACAGTAAACCTTCTTGACTTCCCAGTAAGAGGGCTGGGGCTTTCTGTCGGCGGTAATAATACCGTTGGCGCAGAAATAATAGCTTGTATTTCCCTCGTCAAAGTCACCGCCGTAGAGCCATTTTTCCTCACCGTTTTCAACTTTTCTGATGGATTGGTCAACATAGTCCCAGATAAAGCCGCCTGCCATGTGGTCATATTTTTCAAAATCGTCTACGTATTCCTTGAAATTGCCCAGACTGTTTTCCATAGCGTGAGCATATTCGCAGTAAATTACGGGATGGTCTTCATATACCTTCTGAGGAATGGGCTTATTATCTGCCGCAAGGATATTGGCAACGTTGTCGTAAAGAGAAGTCTTGAATTCCTTTTGTTCAACCATAAGCTTTACAAGACTCTCAACGGGATACATTCTGCTGATGAAATCGGATTTTGTGAAATCAAAGTCCCCCTCGTAGTGAACGGGACGGCTCTTGTCAAGAGCAAGAATGGCGTTCTTTTCGTGAACGAAATTCATGCCGTCACCTGCCTCGTTGCCGAGAGACCAGAAGCAGACACAGGCGTGGCTTCTGTCACGCAGTACCATTCTGCGGGCTCTGTCAATGACGGCTTCCTTGAAATCGGGATTGTCACCGGGACAGTTCTTACGGCGAACACCGTGGCTTTCAACGTCCGCTTCGTCCATAACGTAAAAGCCCAGCTCGTCACACATTTCGTAGAGCTTTTCTTTATTGGGATAGTGGCTGGTACGAATGGCATTGATGTTTGCCTGCTTCATCAGATATAAATCCTGATAATATCTTTCCTCGGGGATTGCCCAGCCGTTATCCGGGTCAAAATCGTGTCTGTTTACGCCCTTGATAATGACCTTCTGATTGTTGATATGTAAGACGTTTCCTTTGATTTCAACTCTCTTGTAGCCGAATTTGACGGCCTTGACGGAAAGAATATTCTTTCCCTTTTTAAGAGCAATTACAAGCTGATAAAGCTCCGGCTTTTCGGCACTCCACTGTCTTGCGTTTTCTTCAACGTGGCTGAAATGAAGAAGGGTCTTGCCTGCCTTTGCGCTGACGGATTCCGAGGCGATTTTTCTTGCTTTGCCGTTTTCGTAAACGGATACCTCTAAAGTGCAGTCCTGCTTTTCCTTCAGATAGTTTTCAAGGGTGACCTCAAGGGAGAGAACGCCGTCTTTATAATCATCGGAAAGAGAAGCATCGGCAAAGAAATCACGGATACAGATTTTTTCCTCCGCATAGAGATAAACGTCTCTGTAAATACCGCTGAGGAACCACATATCCTGATCCTCAAGATAGGTGCCGTCGGTGTATCTGAATACCTCTACGGTGATTTTATTTTCACCGGCGCAAACGTAATCCGTAACGTTAAATTCCGCAGGAGTCATTGAGCCCTGGGAATAGCCCACTCTTCTGCCGTTGATGTAAAGAAAGAATCCTGCCTTGACGGCACCGAAATGGATAAATACTTCTTTACCCTCAAAGCTTTCGGGAAGGGTGAAGCTGCGGCGGTAAACACCGATTTCATTAAGGGAATGGCTTATTTTGGGAATTTCACTTTTTACGGTTGAAATTGCTTTCGGATAAAAGGCGCACAGATAAATGGGCTTGCCGTAGCCCTTTAACTGCCACAGAGAGGGGACTTCAATGTCATCCCAGGAGCTGTCGTCGTAATTATCGGCATAATAATCGGTTCTGACGTTGTCAACACCCGTCTGCCAGTAAAATTTCCATATACCGTTAAGAAGCAGGTAATCGGGAGCGGGATTTCCATTTACCGCATCGGCAATGGTTTTGCGGGGAAGGGCGGTATTGTGACCCTCCTCTTTATTCTCTTTGATTATGTAGGGATTTTCCCAGTATCTGAGCTCATTTATCATAGACAGACATCCTTTCCATGAAAAATAAATTATATATTATTTTAACACACATAAAATATTTTGTAAATATACAGGGATATGATATAATATAAAAGAGGTGAACGTTAAATGGAAATTGAAAGAAAGTGGCTTGTAAGAAAAGAAAAAATACCCTACGACCTTGAAAAGCTGAAATCGGAGGAAATAGAGCAGGCATATATTTCCTTTTCCCCGACGATAAGAATAAGAAAAATTGACGGCAGGAGATTTATCCTTACCGTCAAATCAAAGACCGGATCAACGCTGTCAAGAGAGGAATATGAAACGGACATCACAGAAGAGGATTACTTCAATCTGATGAAAAAATCAGAGGGAAAGGTCATTTCCAAAACAAGATATCTCAACAGACGGGAAGACGGTCTGCCGGAGGAAATTGACGTTTTTCACGGAGAGCTTAAAGGCCTTTGCTATATGGAAATTGAATTCGGTGATGAGAAAACCGCAGAGGAATTTCCCTCACCCGAATGGGTTGACAGAGACGTATCAAGCGAAAAAGGATATTCCAACGGAGACCTTGCAAAATACGGAATGCCT
>JAKSQQ010000083.1 GCA_024404015.1 Clostridia bacterium | reverse complement strand
GGTTTCAGGATTTTCTTTTTTCTCATTTTGATTTGTCTAACGCTTTTTTGCCGTTTGTCTAACGATTGTCTAACACTTTTTTATATCAGGGCACATTTTTTATTTTCGACCGTCTGACTTTTACTGTGTTTTTTACTCTTTTATTTGGTGTTGTTTTGTTACTTTCAGTCCTATTTTTGTCTGGCTCACCGGTTACACTGTCAACAAATTCACGGTTTTTCTTTTCTTTTTCTTTATCCAGGGCGTTCATTGCCTGCGCTATGGCGTTCTTTGAAGTTTTATCGGCGTGTGCGTAAAATCTCAATGTGGTTTCGGGGCTGCTGTGACCAAGCCATTCCTGAACCTGCGTAACCGAGAATCCTGCGTTAAGCAGATTGCTTGCTGCCGAATGCCTTAAATCATGAAGGCGGATATCCGGCAATGTGCTTTTTGACACGATAGAATGAAAAATCCGGGTCAGATAATTCGGGCTGATAACCTCACCGTTGGGCTGAGTGCAGACATAATCATTAATAATACAATAGTTGCCCAAAAGCTCTCTGCGCTGTTCCTGAAGTGCTCTCTGTTCCTTGAGCAGATTATACGCCTTATCGGTCATAGGCAGAGTTCTGTAACTGCTGTCTGTCTTCGGAGTATCGGTGTAATTGCCGCCCACTCCCTGCTGAAGTGTTTCACAAACGGATATTGTGCGGTTGACGAAATCAATACGGCTCCATTTCAGACCGAGAACCTCACTTCGCCTGAATCCGTAAATTGCACAGAGTTTAACGGGAAGTTCAACGGGATTACCTTCAAACAGAACAAGTAAACTTTCAAGCTGCTCATCATTGAGAAAATCCGGCTTGAATTTTTCTTTTTTCGGGAGCCTTGCCGAGGCAGCGGGATTTGAAAGAATGAGTCCGAGCCTCACAGCATCCGAAAGTGCTCTGCTGATGTTCTGATGATGGTGGTGAATCGAGGTTGCCGAAAGTGCCGTTCCGGTGACAAGGTTGGATTCCGGACGGAGCTTGGAGTAATAGTAGTCTTCAAGATCCATAGGCGTGAGATCCTGCAGGGCTATCCGATGTTCTTTGAAATACGGAATGATGTGATTACGCATATTGCCGCAATAGCCGCGATAGGTGTTCTGCTTGATATCAACATACGCCGTTTCAAGCCAGTCCTCAAAGTATTCGGCAACATCCATATTGCCTCTGCGAACCTTAACACCGCTCCATTTTCGTATCTCATCTGCGAGTATCGCTTCTGCTTCCTTTTTTCTGCCGTTAGCGGGGATTTCGGTGTTTATCCACTTCTGAAATCTTTCGCCGTTTTCATCCTTTAAATTCAATACGGCATAATATTTGCCGTGTTTTTTCTGAAGATTGCCTGTAACCATAAATCAATACCTCCAATCGGTTACTGCAATCACTCCACGATTCTATTATATATCATAAGTGATTGCTAATCAAGTTTTACATAATAAAAAAGCAGCCCGTTCCCTTAACGAGAGCGGACTGCATACCGTGTCAGCAAGCGGTTTCAAGAAATTCAATTATGCTTTTCTTGGGAATGATATACTTCTTGCCGACCTTGATGGTCTTAATCTTGCCTTCTTTTAACAAAGAATATGCGGCATTTCTGCCGATATGAAGTATTTCCTGAAGATTATCAATACTGATAACCTCGGGATAATCGTTAAAGCTGTATGTATTATTCATTTTGATTCATCCTTTCGTCAATTTATTACCTTCAGGGAAAACAACTCCCTTCGCTTTCCGGGCATTAAGGGCATTAAATTTTTAATTGCTGTAGAAAGTTTTATATATATTCCGGAGCAATAAGTGAAAAACAGATGCCCGAAATGCCCTTATTCATAGTATTTATCCTGTGCACCGTTTTCCCATTCCATATCCTGATCATAATCAAGGCGAACGGTTATGCCTTGGTATCCGCGGCTTTCAAGCCCCATCAGGCCTTTTATGTGCTTGGTGTAACGGATACCGAGCTTTGCCTCGTTTTCGGAAAGATAACCGTTGAATGTGGTTGAGGAAACCGCTTTGATATTGTTGTTGCTGCAGAACTGCATATACGCATTGTAAAGCGCTTTTGTGCTTGATTGACCGTCACTTCTCAATTCGATATAACCCTTTGAATTAAGAAAAGCTCCGATAGTGTCTTCTTCTTCCATGATCTTTTCAAGATTTCTTTTTGCGCTGTCGCTGACCGTAAATGCGTAGTTATTGTCAATCAGTCTGTGCAGTCCCTCCAGAGCCCAAAGCAAAATTCCTTCAGCTTCTTTGGCAATTTTTCTGCCGAGCTGAGGATCGGTTTTTCTTTCCGGCGAAACGGGCAGAGCCGACAGCACTATCTGTCTGCGGTAAAAGCCTTTGCTTTTGTCATAGAGTGATTTCAGGCTGCCGTTTCCGAATGCTATAAGTTTTGCATAAATATATCCCTGATGCGGCTGCTGGTTCTTTTTCTCAAGCATCATTCTGCCGGAATTTGTAATCAGTTTTTTCAGCAGGTCAGTATCTTTCAAAGCCGTCAGCTTCATATCGTCATCAAGAAAAACATTTTTGCATTCAAGCATTGCCGCCATAAATCTGTTTGATGACAGATCCGCTATTGAGCCGGTAATGCAGTTGGTGCCGAAAAGAGCTTTCACCATTTCGCCCACCTGAGATTTGCCCTCGCCGCCTTCGCCGAGAATCATCAGCATTTTCTGACCGGGATTTGACGGCAGGAACATATAACCGAAAAATTCCTGCAGGGTTCTGATATCATCCGACGCAAGCAATTCAGACAGAAACTTCATCGTTACTTCCGCTTCCGATGCTGATTCAATGTAATTTACCGGCAGACGGTTAAAGCAAATTTTGTTTTTCGGATAAAGCATCTTTTCGGATATGCAGTAATCGCCGTTGGCAAAAAACAGCCAGCCTTCTTCCGGTTCATATTCGTCCGAATCAAGAAAATCGGTCATTGTTGCGATGATTTTTGAAATCTGCTGTGAGCAATCTCTGTTGATATACGGCCTTATTGATTCGGCAATAAGCCGTCTCAGTCTGCCTGTTTCGATTCTGCCGTCAACATCATAAAAGCAACCGCCCATGCAAATCAGCGGATGCTCCGATGTAAACCATTCCATATATTCAACCTCGAGTATTCTGTTGCCGTCAACCCATACGGGCTGATTATTATTGGTTACAATATTATTTCACCTCCCTCTGTATCAAAGAATATTTTGATTTCATCATCCGTGCGGCAATTATTAAGAGTATCAATCAGATACCCGACAAATTCTATTCTGTGCAGAGCGTCTGAAAAAAGAAAATGCAGTTCCTCATCACCGGGCTTGGGTTTATAATCCCGAAGCCATCGGTTCATCTCTTTTTCAAGAGATATGAGATACTGCATATAGATATTTTTTCTTTCCCGCAGGGAGATTGCGTTTTGTGATTCGCTGTTAACAGCGTGTTTCGTTTCGGCATCAATTCCGAATTCGGATACTATTTTTTCAGCAGCCTGTGTCGGAGATATTTCAAAATAACTGCTGACAAAATCAATCACATCACCGTCTGCTCCGCAGGCAAAGCAATGGTATCTGCTGTCAACCTTCATTGACGGATTTCTGTCGCCGTGGAACGGACAGAGAACCATTCCGTTTCTGTTAATTTCCATGCCGATGCGTTCGGCGTAATCCTTGACCGGAACAAAATTTGCTATTGATTTAAAGTCGATTATTATCAGCTCTCTTCAGTAATAACCGCGTTTTTTGAGAATGTTAATAAAGAATTTACAAAGGGCTTAACAGAAATCATCTGATTTTATTGATAATTTGTTTTATGTATGATAAAATAGCAATAGAAGGAGATGACTGTATGCCTGAGATAGCAAGATTTTACGGAATAATAATTAAAATGTTTTTCAAACTCAAAGAACATGAACCTTGCCACATTCATGCTTTATATGGAGAATATATCGGAATATTTGACTTGAACACATTAAAAATGACAGACGGAGACCTTCCGATAAAAGCGCAGGCATTGGTCGAGGAATGGCTTGAATCCAATCAGCAGGCTCTTTTGAAAATGTGGGAAACGCAGGAAATCGGTAAACTTCCTCCGCTTGATTAAGGGGGTGCAAGTATGATTCCCAGAATTAAAGAAATCAAGCCCATGGAAAATTATTGCCTTTCTGTTTTATTTGATGACGGCAAAAAAGTAATCTATGATGTCAAGACCGATATAGAAACAATTGAATCTTACGGATTATTAATGACTGTGCCCGGTCTTTTTACTGCCGTTCAGCTTGATGAAAGCAGAACCTGCATCTTTTGGAATGATGAAATAGATCTTCCGAGTGATGCGGTTTATGAGTACGGCACTCCTGCATAATTACGATTCA
>JAKSQQ010000082.1 GCA_024404015.1 Clostridia bacterium | reverse complement strand
TTAAGAAATTACCTGAAGATTTTAGTTTTGCCTGCAAAATTGCTGCATCAAGTGAATTTATCAAAGAACATATTCCCGCGACAATCTTAGACATCTATTGTAATAAATAAAGCTGAATAGCAGACCAAAAAGGAGGGGAGCAAAAATGAGTTTGAAAGAACGGGTTTACAGCGTTCTGATCGTTTCGGCGGCAGAAAGCTTTAATGATGCACTCTCCGTTTTGCTCCCCGGCTCAAAGTATTCGCCAACCCGTTTTGTATCGAATATCAGCGCTGCAAAGCGAGCACTCGCCGAACGTTCTTTTGATTTTGTAATCATCAACTCACCGCTCCCCGACGATGTAGGTACGCGGTTTGCAATCGACACAGGTAATTCAAAAGAGAGCGTTGTACTTCTGATGGTACGGACGGAACTTCAAGCGGAAATCTATGACAAAGTTGTAGAACACGGTGTATTTGTGCTTCCGAAGCCAACCTCAAAGCCGACAATGGCAATCGCTCTCGGTTGGCTTTCAGCCGCACGGGAAAAACTCAGAAAAACCGAAAAGAAAACACTCTCCGTCGAAGAAAAAATGGATGAGATCCGTATCGTCAACCGCGCAAAATGGCTCCTTATCAGCGAACTGAAAATGGATGAACAAGGCGCTCATCGCCACATAGAAAAACAGGCGATGGATCGTTGTGTCTCCAAGAAAGTTGTTGCGGAGGAGATTATAAAAACATATTCATAGCAATATTGCTATAATATAGAACAAGGCGCCGCATTACTGCGGCGCCTTGCATTTATGCATAAATAAATTCACGGTTGACAATTTCCATTGCTATTTCCCGTACTGAGTTCATCTGACGCACCCATTCAATTTGGTTGGGTGCTTTGAGCGTTTCCGGTGCGGTTTTTTGTTTTTATTTTAAGATATAATCCATGTTGAGATTCCAGTCGGTTCTTGACATGAAGTGTCTGCCGTCACGAAGGTGATAAGCAACCTTTCCTCCGTCAAAATTATCGCCGACCTTTGCTTTTTCTTCCGTTCCGGAGAAGCCCTTTCCGAAAAGCTCAAATGCAGGGGATGCACCGACACAGCTTAACTGCTCCGAATAGGGATCGGCCCATTGGTCAAGGGAAGCGGATGCGACAATAACGTTATTGGGTGCCGACGCGGCTATGAGAAAATGCTGGTCAAAGGGCATAGTGTCCTCTGCGCCCGCATATTTTTGTCTGTTTTCGCAAAACCAGTAGGGGAAACGTCCATTCATGAATTCGATTGTTTCCGCACCCTCGTGCTTTGTTCTTTCGTATGCCGCACCGCCGCAGCCGGAGTCATTGGAAATAACGTATCTGAATCTGTCGTCATTTGCTCCGCACCAAAGAGCGGTCTTTCCCAGTCTTGAATGACCCTGGCAGGCAGTCTTTTCGGGATCAAATTCTTCTCTTGTAAGCAGATAGTCAAGGGCTCTGCTCATGGCGTATGCCCAGATTGAAATCTTGCCGAAGCCCGTTCCGTCATCGGGTCGGGTAAACATACCCGTCAGTCCGTTCGTCATATCCTCATCGTCAGAGGTAACGTCTTTATAGTAAATCTCCGCAATGGCAAATCCCCTGTCAATTATTTCCTCAAGGGGAATGTAGTGATCAGCCAAAAGATTGCTGAAGCTCATATATACAATGACGGGTACCTTCCTGTCTGATACGGGATAAACAAGACGAAGAGGGAATGAAAATTCACCCTTTTCGGTGGGGAAAGAAATCGTAATATCCTGATGAACTGCGTGTCCTGCGCACTCACCCTCGTTTACCTTAATGATTTCTCCCTTTGTTTCTCCGTAAACGGGAGGCATATAGCCGTATTCTTCTCTTGAGAGAATATCAACAATCTCTTTTTTTCTGTCACTCCACATGGAGGCATCGGTTATTTTTTTGCCTGAAAGGTCTGTCATTAAATCGGGATAGAATTTCATGATTTTTTCTCCTTTTTATTCAGCGGAATAATAATATTACTGCCTTTGACCGAGGAATCAAACCATTTGCCCTCTGCGTGAGAACGGGCTCTCATGACAATTTTGTCCTCATAAACGGAAATTATGTAGCCCTGGGCGGGAAGAGGATTCTTGCCGTGATTGATAACGCCCACGGTGGGAAGAGACAGGGCCTTGAAGCATCCGCAATCCTCATAGCTGTGAAGACCGGTGCCCCAGTGAAGATGTCCCGTAATGAAAATCACGTTACCGTGCTTCTCAAATACTCTGCGAAGCTGCTCCGACTGTAATCCCACGGAGCCCCTGCTGTCCAGCTTTGTGAGCCAGGTATTGGGCAGACCGTTTGTATATTTCAACGTCTGATGATTGAAAACAAAGGCGTTCATGCCCTTTTTCTCCGCTTCACCGATGGCATCGTCAAGCATTTTCAGTTGCTTCCTGCTGATGTATGCCCCCTCAAAGGTTGCCGAATCGGAGCCCATCATAATAAAGCGATTGCCTTTTATATCGTGATAATGAAAATATCCCTCATCATTTCCCGCTACTCCTCCTCGGACCGAGGAAAGAAAATCATTGAATCTTTTTATCTGCTTTTTGTGATTTCTCAGACGGATATCGTGGTTGCCCGCAACCGCAAAGAAGCTGTCAAATTTATGATTTACGGAGTTGAGGATATCCGCTGCTGCCTGATATTCACACTCCCTGCCGAATTCCGCCACGTCTCCCAGAAGGACTATTGCGTCAAGTCTTCCTTCCATACCTGCAATATCTCTGCAGGCGGCGGTAAGATTGGATGAACGCAGAGAGGATAATGAAGAAATCTGCGGGTCTCCCCAGGCGGCAAAGGTAAGCAGCGCCTTTTCATCCGCAATAATCGGCTCCTCTGTTGAAGGAACGGGAATGTCTGCCCCTGCAAGGGATTTTTTCATTAAATTATATGATGTTTTCGTAATAAATCCCATTTTATCATACCCCCGTGGATATATTGAATCTATGTTATCACATAACGGCAGAATAATCAATAAATCATCTTGCAAAAAAGACGACGGCATATTAAAATATAGTCATAATATCTCAAGAGGTTTTGTATATGGTTAAATTTGTAGTTATTTCGCGGCTTATATTCAAGGCGCTTGAAACCGCAATGGTCTGCAAGTGCCTGACTTCCAAGCTGAATTATCACATGACCTTCTTCGTGCTGATGATGGCGACCTATCCCGTCTATGCCTATACCGCCCTCAATCATTTCAACACCCTTTTCTATCCCGTACTGATGTACGTGGTATTCGTTGTCCTTTGCTGTATTCTGTTTGAGGACAGTCTCAGTAAAAAGCTGATGTTTTCATTTTTGATGACCATAATAAGCGTACTGGTCAAAATTTCCTATGTGGCGTTTACTCTTTACACGGGAACCCGGGCTTTCTTTGAGGACGACAAGGCGGGTACGATAATAATGCTTGCCTTTATCTGCTTCCTTCAGTTCATCTTTATGGAGGTATGGCTAAACAGTGCCGACAAGCTGATACTCAAGACAAAGGATTTCCTCTTTTTCTGCATACTGCCCGTCAGCCAGCTTGCTATCTGCCTTTTGATTTACAACACCATTTCCAAGGGTACCCTTCTTTTCTTTTCGGGAAATGCAGACGATTTGAGTACGGCACTTTCCCTTGCTCTGATAGCGGTAATGGCGCTGCTTTTCCTCTTTACCGACGTTTTCGTTTATTCTCTGCTGCTGACCGTTTCGGAAAACACAAAGCTTGAAGAACGGCTGAAATATCTTGAAGCCAGAGACGCCGCCAACATGGAATATTACCATTCCCTTGAAAAAGCGAATATACAGACAAGAAAAATGCGTCACGACCTGGCAAATGCCCTTGAAATAGCAAGATGCATGGCAGAGAGCAAAAATCCCGACTCCCGTGAGCAGGCAAGAAAAATCCTGGACAGCATGGAGGAGGAGCTTGACAGCATCAGCGTAAAGCGTTACTCCGACAATTCCCTTGTAAATACCATATTTACAAACTGTGCAACGGAATGCCGTAAAAAAGGAATAGAAACGGATTTTGAAGTAAAAGTTTCGCCCTTGGTGGACATGGATAAATTTGACATATGCAGAGTAATGACAAACGTACTCAACAACGCCGTGGAGGCCGCGGAAAACGCAGAGGGAGAGAAGAAAATCAAGGTCAGACTATCGGTTGAAAACAACGTGCTGATGCTTACGGGTGAAAACTCCATGGGATTCCACGAGCCGAAAAGCGACTCCCTTGAGCACGGTCTGGGACTTAAAATACTCGGTGACATTGCGGAAAAATACGAGGGCGATTTTTCCTATCATCACGACGATGAGAAATTCTATGTTCAGTTCATTGCACAGCTCGGGTAAAATCAGTGAATAATGAAGAGTGAATGGTTAACGGTCGAAAGTTGTATAGTAAAAGTGGACACAAGGAAGAGTGAATGGTAAAATACAT
>JAKSQQ010000081.1 GCA_024404015.1 Clostridia bacterium | reverse complement strand
GCGGTAAGAGAAGCGGGCTCAGATGCTTATAACAGACTTATTTACCCTTCGGTTGAAAGAGAAATCCGTAATATGCTTACGGAAAAGGCGGCGGCAGGTGCAATCAAGGTATTTGCACTCAACACAAAAGAGCTTCTCCTTCAGCCCCCCGTAAAAGGCAAGACCGTTATCGGACTTGACCCCGGTTACAGAACGGGCTGTAAGGTAGCGGTAGTTGACAAAACCGGTAAAGTGCTTGACACCGGCGTAATATACGTAACCCACAGCGAAGCACAGAGAAATCAGGCCAAGGTGCTCATTAAGAATCTCATTGCGAAGCACCACGCAAACTGTATTTCCATCGGTAACGGTACCGCTTCAAAGGAAACGGAAATCTTTGCCGCCGAAATCCTCAGAGAAATCAATGCAGACGTTTCCTATATGGTAGTAAGCGAAGCAGGTGCATCCGTTTACTCCGCTTCAAAGCTTGCCGCAAAGGAATTCCCCGACTATGACGTTTCACTCAGAAGCGCGGTTTCCATTGCAAGACGTCTTCAGGATCCTCTGGCAGAGCTTGTAAAAATCGACCCCAAAGCAATCGGTGTTGGTCAGTATCAGCACGATATGCCTCCCAAGGAGCTTGACGCCGCTCTTGACGCGGTTATTGAAGACGCGGTAAACTCCGTAGGCGTTGACCTTAATACCGCTTCCGCTCCCCTGCTTTCAAGGGTATCCGGCATCAATTCCACCATTGCTTCAAATATTGTTGATTTCAGAGACGAAAACGGAGAATTCACCTCAAGAAGTCAGTTGAAAAAAGTTCCCAAGCTTGGCGCAAAGGCATTTGAGCAGTGTGCGGGCTTCCTGAGAATCCCCGAAAGCAAAAATTCCCTTGACCACACCGGAGTTCACCCCGAAAGCTACGACGCGGCAAAGGAACTGCTTAAAATATTCTCATACACTCCCGATGATATCGGTTCGGAAGAGGTAGCCGCCATCAAGCAGAACGTTCAGCTTCTGGGCGAAGAAAAGGTTGCCGAAAAGCTGGGAATCGGTGTTCCCACTCTGAAGGATATCATCAAGGAGCTGATTGCTCCCGGCAGAGACCCCAGAGACGAGCTCCCCAAGCCCATGCTCCGCACAGATGTCATGGATATCAAGGACCTTAAGCCCGGCATGGAAATGACCGGCACCGTCAGAAATGTAACGGATTTCGGTGCGTTCATTGATATCGGTGTTCACGAGGACGGTCTGGTACACATTTCACAGATTACGGATAAGTACATCAAGCATCCCTCCGAGGTGCTGAAGGTGGGCATGGTAGTCACAGCCTGGGTACTGAACGTTGACCTTGTAAAGGGCAGAATCGGACTTACCATGAGAGAAAAGAACAGACCCGAAACAAAGGAATAATAAAAGATAAGACCTGAGGCAGACAGACTGCTTCAGGTCTTTTACGTTACTTATCAATAAATTCCCAGGAATCAAGATACAGGTCAAGTCCTCCGGGATAAAGGAAAAGCGTCTTCCATTCTCCGTCCAGCTTGACGAAATAAGCGGTTTCAAGGATGAAATCCGATTTATATTTTGTTCCGTTCTTTTCGGATTCAAAGGTAAATCTGATATCCGCCGCCACGACCTTATCAATATCATCAGCCGTGATTTCGGGCTCAATACTCTCTGAGGCGGTATACTTGATAAGCTCCTCTGTCTCTTTTTTCTTAAGAGTATGCTTATTGATGAGTTTGAATTTCAGCTTTGTGATTTCGCCTATCTGGGCATTGATATTATTTTCCATTACGGCATCAAGGGTTTTTGCGATACCCGCACTCTTTGCCACATAGAATTCGTCATAGGTCATGCCGTTATAGCCGACGGGGCTTAAGCTCTCACAGAACGCTTCGGTATCAAGATTTCTGAATGCTTCAACGGTTTCCTTTGCCGCACGGGAATATCCCGTAGACGAAGATATGACGATTATCAAAGCCACTATCAATCCGACTGCAGCTATTCCGCCTGCGACCGCAACGAGAAGCTTACGGAATCGTGCCGTCTTCTCACGGCTTTTTTCGGGCCGGGCAGTCTCTTCGGCTATATCATTATCAAGGCCGAACATTTTTTCTATTTCATTTTGGTTCTTTTTATTTTTGAATGCCATAAAAAGTCAACCTTTCAGATTTTTGCGCAATATTACTGTTTTGCACCGCAATATACACAGAACGCACTGCCTGCATCAATGCTTTTACCGCAGGCAGGACAGTATCTTGTATTGGTGACGGGTGCGGAGACAACGGGTGCAGACTCGGGTGAAGGAACAGCCGTATCAACGGGCTGAGGATTTACGGGAGCCGGTATGGGTGCGGGAGCCGGTGCAGACATGGGAACGGGTGTGGGAATGAACACGGGAGCCGATGCTTCTGCAGGTGCGGGAGCGGATGCATCGGGAAGACGGTATCCGCAGAGAGTGCAGAATTTATTGCCCTTAACGACTGCGGCACCGCAGCTGGGACAATTTATATGCTCATCGGGGCCGTTTACGGGCTTACCGCACATTACACAAAAAGCATTACCGGAGGGAACCTCGGCATGGCAATGGGGGCACACCGTAACGCCCTTGAGGGCATTAAGCTGTTTTTTGAGGTTCTCAAGGTTTGCATTCGTATCGTTAATCGCCTTTACGATTTCGGAAAGCTGGTCGTCATAGTTTCCCTCGTAAATCTTTATATAAAGCTGACCCAACTGGGTGTAGTAGGAATTGATTTTTCTTTCCTCGTCGCCTATTTCCGCGTTGACTTTGGCGATTTCACCCATATTTTTTGTTTTATTTGTCAAATCCTGCCAAGCGCCTGCGCCCTTGGCTGTTACCTGATCAAGAAATCCCATAAGCTACCTCCGAAAACAATACTTTCCTTTTTATATTATCACAGGGATTTGGCTTTTTCAAGATAATTATGTTAAATTCATATTGTGCAAAACACCGTGAATGTGTTATATTTGTTTCAAAAAACAGGAGGTATACCTATGTTTGAAAAAATAATTGCTCTGCTTATGTCAGTCATTTCGGCAATAGGACTTTTCTTCTTTGATATTTCGGATAACTATACCTTTGAGGTTGACGCTTCGGATTTGGGTGAGGTCATCGGCAACAAGGCAAGCAACATAAATCTCTGGGAAGTGGGTCGGCATTATTACGGCGACGACTCAAGTAATAAGGACAACATTTACGACTTCGTTGAATACGTACAGCTTATGCAGTGCACCGGCGGAAATTCCTCAAGGGACCTTCTGAAAAATCCCGAAGACAGAACGGTGCTTGACGACTATGATTTCACAAAGCTGATAACAAACTGTCACGGCATACTCAAAGTAGGTGCAAAGCCCTGCCTCAAAATAGGAAATGTACCCGAAAAATTCTCGGCAAAATCCTATTCAATCGGCTTTGACGTAAACGTACTTCCTCCTGACGACTACAACGTATATTACGACTATATCAAAGCAATGGCTCAGGCGCTGGTAGATGAATTCGGCAGAGACGAGGTGCTTACCTGGCATTTCACCTGCTTTACGGAATACGAAAACTACGACTGGTTCAAATGTGACACTCCCGAAGAAACCGCAGAGGCAACCTGCAAAATGTATGACTACATTGTGGATGCCCTGCAAACGACAATCGGTGAAAACGTTTACGTAGGCGCACATTCAATGACCGTCACCGAGGGCGGCTGGAACGAAGGAATTTTTATTCAGCACTGCGCTCAGGGAACGAATTACAAAACAGGCAAAAAAGGCACAAGAATATGCTGTCTTTCAGCTTCCTATTATGAAAACGAGCCCGGTAAAGTGGGCACAAGAAAAAGTCTTTCCGAGACTATCGGTTATCTTCAGAGCTGTGCAAAAAAATACGGGCTTGAAAACGTGGATTTCGGCATTGACGAAGGCAGAGTTCTCTCCGGCAATACAAGCGGATTCAACAAGAGCGACCTGGTTTCAAGGACCGTAGGTTACACCTGGCAGGCGGCTTACGATGCAAAAATTTACGGTACGCTTATTGATATCGCCGGCTCATATCTTTCAAGCTGGAGTTACAAATCCGATGGGCTGAACAAGGGAGTTCCCACCGTAAGCTATCACGTCGCAAAGCACATTTCGGAATTTGCTTCTTCATTAAGGGTAAAGGTTACAAAGGTGTTGTCCGGGCTTATACCTTTGCCAAAGGCCAATGTTTATGCGGGATTTGACGAGGGTGAAAATGTCCTTCACATAATGGCGTATAACTACAAAAACCAACTTGACTATTCACGCAAGGCAGACTTGAAGCTTAAAATAAACGTCCCCCAATTTGATAACGGAGAGGTTACCGTCACAAAATACGTGATAAACGACGACTGCAACTTCTTTGACGAATGGGTGCAGGACAGAAAAGACAATAATCTTACAGATGATTTATTTGACTGGTCTCCCGACTGTCCCTGCATAGGCGGTAACGGCACAAGGGGCGACGTAATGAAGGTATATAACGAAAACAAGGAAAAATATTACAAATGCGCAGAGCTGATACCCGTTTCATCTACGGAGGAGGTAGTTGACGGAAAGCTTGAAATCAATGAAAGCATAGGCGGCAACAATGTAATATTCTACGAAATAACGCAGTAAGAAAAGAGGCACGGCTTAAACCGTGCCTCCGCTTCTTTGCGGTCATCCTC
>JAKSQQ010000080.1 GCA_024404015.1 Clostridia bacterium | reverse complement strand
TTTTTCACTATTCGTTCTGTTCACTAATCTTGACAAGTTTCGTCGCTTCGCTCCGGTTATAAAAATTCAGCACCTGCTCAAAATGAGCAAGTGCTGTTTTTGTTACGGTTTACAGTTTCCGCAGGGGCTGTATCCCTTTGCAATAATCTCTTCACGCGTTCCGTGATAATACTCTCTGTTTTCGGGTGACATCTGAGTTACCGAGTCGCAGGAGGGATAATGAAATTTCATTCTGTATGTATTTAACACGTACTCTCTCGCCGCCGGATTATCGGATTGTGAAAGGGATGACTGCCTTTTTTCAGTTGCACCTTCTGTGGCATAATATCTGCTTGAGTGGTTTCTTCCGGTACGCGTTTCTGTTTCGGAGGTTCGTGATATTTCCTGAGTTGTGCTTTCATCGGTTTCCGTACCCTGAGTTACGAATATTTCCGAGGTGTCTCTGTCCGGCGTGACCGATGAACGCGCTTCTCTGAAAAGCAATCCGCCTATAACGGCAAAAAAGACAAGCGCAACAGCACCGATTGTCAGACCGATTTTTTGTTTTTCACTCATTCCCATCGCTCCTTATTCGCTGATCAGTATTTCAGATTCTGAATTACAACGTGGTTGATAAGCTCCTGCTTATCTATGCCCAGAGTGATGAGACCGATTGAGCCCTTGCCGGTAATTGTAACACGGTTGGTCTGCTCCTGCATATAAATATGATTGTTTTCGGGATTGAAAATAAGCACGGTCTCGCAGTCGTGATAAGTAAGCGAATACTCAATATCCTTGAAAAGTCCGGATGCCAGCTTGCTGTCTATTTCTTTCTTTGAAATAGGACTGCAGATTGAGCCGTGATAGCTGGGTGCGGTGGTTGCTCCGGGAGCCGCGGGCTCGGGATTCTTTTCCGAATAGAGAATCATTGTGATTTTCCAGTAACCGTTTGAAAGCTCCTCGCATTTTGCGCTCTTTACGCCGTCGGTGCCCTTAAGCAGACAGCCGTAATTCGTATGCTTTACGGGGAAATCATCCATGTCTCCGCCCTTTACACCTACCGTGGGCTTCTTTTCGGCTTCCTGACGGGTTGCCATGAAGTTGCCTGCAAAGGTGAGAGCCGCATTCATAAGTCCCTCGCCTGAGGAAATAACTCTTGATGAGGGGTCTGATGGAAGCTCCTGATAGTCAAGTCTGTCAAAGCCGGGCTTGTCCTTCTTCGCCTGGTCCATTACTTCCTTATATTTTGCCACAACGTCTTCCAATGATTCGGGAAGCTTGTTTTCCTCTTCGGGCTCTGTGGATTCTTCGATTTCCTTATCGGTACCCTCCGTCTTTGCGGCGGAGGTGCTGTCTGCAACCTCAAAGCCCTCGGGCAGGGTTGTAGTCGTATTTTCCTCCTGCTCCTTACCGCAGGCGGCAAATGCAAAAATAAGCGAAAGAACAAGTAAAGCTGATATTATCTTTTTCATAATAACTCCTTATTTCATATAATCCGCAACGGCTTCAACGTCGCCCTCGCGTTTATATACTCTCGGTACTCTCTTATTGATACCGCATATTATCTCGTAGTTGATTGTGCCTGTCTTTTCGGCAATGGCGTCAACGGAAATGGGACTGCCCGGCTTATCGTCAAACACGGTAACCGTCATATCCTCCTTGACGTTTTCAATACCCGTAACGTCAAGCATACACTGGTCCATACATATTGCGCCTATCTGCGGAGCAAAGGAATCACCGATTTTTACACCGGTGTTATTCGTCAGCGCTCTGGGGAAGCCGTCGGCATATCCCACGGGAATGGTGGCAATCTTAACGGTCTTGTCTCCGGTATAGTAACGTCTGCCGTAGCTGACGGGAGAATCCTCGCTGATTTCCTTGACCATTGACACCACGGATTTCATCTTCATTGCGGGCTTGAGGTCAATCTTACCTCTGATACAGGGTGAAGGGCTGAGACCGTAAAGAATAACTCCCGGTCTGACCGCATCAAGATGCATTTCGGGATAAAGCACCGTGGCGGCGGAATTACAGCAATGTCTGAGCGAAAAAGTAATGCCCTCAAATTCAAGCTGCTCTATGAAGGTACGGAAAAGGTCATACTGCAATCTTGTAAATACCTCACCGTTCTCTCCCTCATCAGCGGAAACAAAGTGGGTAAAAATGCCCTCCGGATAAAGTCCGGGAAGACGGCATACCTCCACCGCCTGACCGACTGAGGAAGCGTCGGAAACGCTGTCGTGATAAACAAAGCCGAGACGACTCATACCCGTATCCACCTTAACGTGAATATTTACCTGCACTCCCGCTTTGACGGAGCATTCGGAAAGCCGCTTTGCATAGCTCATATCAAAAACAGACTGGGAAATATTATTGAGCGCAAGAGTGGAAGCGTATTCGGGAGGAGTATAGCCCAGAATAAGTACCGAGCATTCCTCGTTTGCGGAACGCACCTGCATGGCTTCCTCAAGATTTGATACTGCAAAATAGGTGCATCCGATTGACGTATATTCCTTGACAACGTTCTCAACGCCGTGACCGTAAGCATCCGCCTTGACTACGGCGATTATCTCACAGCCGGGGTTCAGAAGTGCCTTGATTGTCTCGTAATTATGCCTGAGCGCATCCAGATTGACTTCAATCCAGGTGCGTCTGAAATATGAATTCATATATTTCTCTCCCATAAGGATAAATCGTAATGAACATAACAATACATAATGAATTATAATAAAAAAGAGAGGTAAAGTCAATTATCATTTATAGGTAAAATAGACAAGAGTTTTATTCCGAAAAAGAAAATCGCCGTCATTCCGAAGAATGACGGCTGAATTTATTTAGTTCTTGTGAAAATTACGGTTGTTACGGTTTCCTCTGAACTCCTTGCGGGGAGCAGGTTCACCGTCATCCTCGGGAGTAAGACCCTTGATGTCGATAAGAGCATCACGGCGTGAGAAATTGAATCTGCCCTGGTCATCCTTGGGAAGAATCTTAACCATAATCTGATCGCCTACCGCTACTACATCCTCAACCTTTTCAACTCTCTTAACGTCAAGCTTGGAGATGTGTACCATACCTTCAACACCGGGAGCTACCTCAACGAACGCGCCGAAGCTCATAAGTCTGGTAACGATTCCGTTCATGTAACTGCCTTCTTCGGGACCGTTTGCGATGGTCTCAACGATGAATTTAGCTCTCTCGGCATCAGCAAGCTCTGTGGAGGAAATGAAGATACTGCCGTCTTCCTGAACGTCAATCTTACAGTTGCATTCAGCGCAGATCTTCTGGATAACCTTACCCTGCTTACCGATAACGTCACCGATCTTTTCGGGTTCAATCTTGGTGGAAATCATCTTGGGAGCCCACTTTGAGAGTTCCTTTCTGGGCTCTGCAATAACGGGAGTCATGATTTCATCAATGATATAGCATCTTGCGGCATAAGTCTTATCAAGAGCTTCTCTGATGATTGCGGGAGTAAGACCATGTACCTTAAGGTCCATCTGAATGGATGTGATACCCTTCTTGGTACCTGCAACCTTGAAGTCCATATCGCCGAAGAAATCTTCAAGACCCTGGATATCAACCATTGTCATGAATCTGTCGCCTTCGGTAACAAGACCGCAGGAAATACCTGCAACGGGTGCCTTAATGGGAACGCCTGCTGCCATAAGTGAAAGGGTTGAGCCGCATACCGAGCCCTGTGATGTTGAGCCGTTGGAGGAAAGAACCTCGGATACTACACGGATGGTGTAGGGAAACTCTTCAACTGAGGGAAGTACGGGGATAAGTGAACGCTCTGCAAGTGCACCGTGGCCGATTTCTCTTCTGCCGGGGCCTCTTGAGGGCTTTGTTTCGCCTACTGAATATGAGGGGAAATTATAGTGATGGATATATCTCTTGGACTCTTCTTCATCAAGACCGTCAAGGAGCTGAACATCGCTCATGGGTCCGAGAGTGGTAACTGAAAGTACCTGAGTCTGACCTCTGGTGAACATACCTGAGCCGTGAACTCTGTCAAGAAGGTCAACCTGAGCATTAAGAGGACGGATTTCGTTGATTCCTCTGCCGTCTACACGCTTGCCGTCATCAAGAAGCCAGCGGCGTACAACATACTTCTGTACCTTGTAAAGACATTCTTCAATCTTAACTTCCATATCGGGATAGATTTCATCGAATTTTTCGTGAACCTTCTCATATACGGGCTTAAGTCTGTCGTCACGGATTCTCTTATCGTCTGTATCAAGAGCTGCACGGATATCCTCGATAGCGAAGTCCTTGATTGCTTCGTACATTTCGGGATCGGGATCGTTTGAGGGGAAGTCAACCTTCTCTTTGCCGCACTCTGCCTTAATCTTATTGATAAATTCAACGATTTTCTGATTTTCCTTATGAGCGAACATAATGCCGTCATACATATCGTCGTTGGAAACTTCGTTTGCGCCTGCTTCAATCATTGCAACAAGCTCGCTGGTGGAAGCAACGGTAACGTACATATCGGTCTTTGCTCTCTGCTCAAGGGTGGGGTTGATGACGTACTGACCGTCAACAAGACCTACAACAACGCTGGAAACGGGGCCGTCCCAGGGAATCTCGGAAATGGAGATAGCAACTGAAACACCGATCATTGCGGCTATTGTGGGCTCGCAGTCGGGGTCAACCGACATAACGGTAGCAACAACGCCTACGTCGTTTCTCATATCCTTGGGGAAGAGAGGACGGATAGGTCTGTCGATAACACGTGATGAAAGTGTTGCCTTTTCGCTTGCCTTGCCTTCACGGCGCTGGAATGAACCGGGGATTCTGCCTACTGAATAAAG
>JAKSQQ010000008.1 GCA_024404015.1 Clostridia bacterium | reverse complement strand
GCTCCTCAGCAGGGTGAGTATCAGCAGTATCAGGAAGCTCCTCAGCAGAGCTTTGTCGTAGATAAGGGCTATGAACCCTCCGATATTGAAGCGAATAAGCTTTTTGCATTCCTTGCTTATCTCGGTCCTCTTGTGTTCGTTCCCGTTTTTGCGGCTAAAAATTCAAAATTTGCAAGATTCCACGCCAATAACGGTCTTGTTATTTTCATAGCGTGGATTCTCAGCAATATTCTCTTAGTAATACCCATCGTAAGGCATTTCGTATGGATTATTTCCATTATTGTTGCAATCGTTGATATTATAGGTCTTATTCAGGCAATCAAGGGCGAAGCAAAGCCCATTCCCGTAATCTCCGATATTCAAATCATCAAATGAAAAACAGTTTAACCTTTCATAACGGAAAAATCAGAATACTTCAGGTAAGCGACCCTCAGGACCTCAGATACGTGCGCCCCGCCATGGTAAAAATGCTTGACAGAGCGTATGATACCCTTGATGCGGATGCGGTCATATTTACGGGTGATAATATTCTCGGCAACCATCTGCTGGATGCAAGATTCGGAAACAGAAAGGTTGCGGAGGGTGAGGGGCCTACTCTCATTTCCATGAGAGCAGCCCTTTCCCATATCCTTGAGCCCGTAAACAGAAGAGGAATTCCCTTCGCCATGATTTATGGTAATCACGATGACATGAATCTCATAACAAAGGAAAAGCAGATTGAGATTTATCGTTCTTACAATATGTGCATGGACCTGAATAAGGATAATCCGCAGGTTGACTGCGACACCTATACCGTTGAATTAAAAAACGGTGACGGAGAAACGAAATACTGTCTTTATATGTTGGACAGCGCATGGCAGGATAATGACGGCGAAAGAAAGTGCCACACGGAAGTGACAAAAGCCACCGTTGAATGGCTTCGCGGGGAGCTTGAAAGAAATAAGGGTATTCCGTCAATGGCATTTTTGCATATTCCTCTTCCCGAGCAGAATATGCTTACGGAGGAGTGCTCTGCTGACAAAGGAATCAGATTCCGTGACGGTAAATACCGCCGCCTTAAGAAAAACGTTTCCGGCTATATGTTTGAGCCACCCTGCGTTTTGGAAGAAAGCAACGGACTTTTTGAAGTGCTGAAGGAGGGCGGAGTCGGTGCCGTAGTGACCGGTCACGACCACACCAACTGCTTTACCGGTACTTACGAAGGTGTTGATTTCATTCAGACCGGCTGTGCCTCATTCAGATGCTACGGAGACAGAAGGACAAGGGGAATCCGTGTCTTTGATATTTACGAGGACGGCAGATACGAAACGGAGTTTCTTACTTTTTTTGATATTTGCGGTGATACCGTAGGTACTCATATCAGCAATTTCCTCAATGCCGACGAATCGGAAAAATCGAAATTCGCTCTTCTTGGGCTGACTGCGGCCCTTGCAGCAGCGGGAACAGCGAAATATATTTTGAAAAAGAGATAAAAAACATCAAAATGCGAAAAAAATCCGCTTTTTTTAGAAAAAAACGGATTTTTTTGTTTTTTATCATTGACTGCAAAAATAGTTTGCTGTAAAATAACGGAAAGGGGGTTGAATTATGGATTCGGTTGATCTCAGAATACTTGAATGCCTTAAAGAAAATGCCAGAGAAAATGCTTCGGTTATCGGCAGTAAGGTCAATATGTCGGTTTCGGCAGTCATAGACAGAATACATAAGCTTGAGTCCTCGGGGATAATCAAGCAGTATACGGTGGTGCTTGATAACGAACAGCTGGGGCTGGATATTACCGCCTTTGTCATGGTAAGCATGGAGCATCCGAGATACAATGACTCGTTTATTGAATTTGTAAAGAATCATCCCAATATAGTTGAATGTCATTATATTACGGGAGATTCGGATTTCCTGCTTAAAATCAGCACCCACAGCGGCAAGGGCCTTGAGCAGATAGCCAATGAGATAAAATGCATCGGCGGAATTTCATATACCAAAACCCAGGTAGTGCTTTCCACCAACAAAGAAAACTATACTGCGGATATCAAAGCAATTAAGCCCGACAAATAATCGGATAAAATCAAAAAGTGCTTTCCTTCGGGAAAGCACTTTTTTGTTTTCTGTCATCTTTCGTATTTTTCAAAGTAAGAGGGCAGATAGCTTATCATATCGCTTACCGTCATTCCTCTTTCGCTTGAAAACATAGCCACTTCATCGGCACAGTCGCCGTGAATATAAACTGCGGTAACTGCGGCATCAATGGGCTTCATTCCCTGGGCAAGCAGAGAAACAAGCATACCTGCGAGAAGGTCACCGCTGCCGCCCTTTGCAAGTCCGCTGTTACCGGTTGTATTTACATATATTTCTTTACAGCCGCAGGAAGCAATAACCGTATTCGCACCCTTGAGAATTACCGTGCAATTATATTTATCCGCAAATTCTTTTGCGATTTTCCACGGATTTGCGATGATTTCTTCAACGGTTTTACCCGTAAGACGGCTCATTTCACCGGGATGAGGGGTCAGTATAACGTGTGCTTTGGCTTCCGACAGTATGTATGGATTCTTTGCCGCTGCATTAAGTCCGTCGGCATCAATCACAAGGGGAACTTCGATTTCACGGATAATTCTGTTTATAAAACGACGGGTATCGGTGTTCAGACCCATTCCGCATCCTATAAGCACCGAGGAGCATTTTTTTGCTTTTTCGAGAATTTCATCAAGGGCATTCTGTGAGAAGGTACCGCTGTCGTTTGATTTGCAGGGAAGGATTACCTGCTCGGTTACCGAGGGAGCGATAGCATTGTATGCGTCATCGGGGAAAGCCAGAGTAACAAGTCCCGCACCGCATCTGATTGCGCCGGCTGAGGCGATTTTTGCCGCACCGGGCATATTTTTACTGCCTGCAATAATCAGAGCGTTTCCGAAGGTGCCCTTGTTGGAGTTTTCGGGTCTTTCGGGGAGCATTTTACCGATTTCCTTTTCGCCTACGGTATATTCAAGGGGATTAATGCCGTCAAAATCCGAGGGAATAATACCGATATCTCCAATCTCAATTTTACCGCATACGTTTCTTGCGGGCTTGATTACGTGAATCGGCTTCAATGCTGAAATGGCAATAGTCATATCCGCTTCAAAGCACGTCCCGTGAATTTCTCCGCTGTCGCATTCCGCACCGGAGGGAGTATCCACGGCAATTACGTCTTTGCCCGATTTGTTGACCGCATCCGCAAGAGCGGAAAGCTTTTCGTCAAGGGCGCCTTTGAAGCCCGTACCGAAAAGGGCATCTACGATAATATCGCTGTCGTCTATAAGTGTCTGATAATCCTCTGTTTCGTATATATTGGCTTTATCAACAAGCTTCATATTGATAACGGAAATATCATCCGAGGGCATTCCGCAGGGAGCGAGTATTTTGATTTTGTATCCCTTTGCCGTGAGAATACGGGCAATTACGTATCCGTCGCCGCCATTCTTTCCCTTACCGCAGATAATGAGTGCGGTTTCGGCATCGGGATAATTCAGAGCAATCAGCTCAGCACAGACGGTACCCGCTTTTTCCATAAGAAGTGAAAAGCCGATACCTCTGTCTGCAGCCGAGCATTCCGCCTGATACATCTGATTGTGTTTAACAATGTAATTCATTATTTGATTTCTCTCATACGTCCCGAATTGAGCTGGGGTAGATAGGAACCGAATCTGTATTCGGGGAAGGTATCAAATTCAATTTTGATAAGAGGATATCCGAGAATGGAATCGGGATTCTTTTCGGGAAGACCGCTGAGAATGATTCTGTCACCCTTCTTTTCAAATTCAATGTGTGTACCGTCCATGAAGCAGATATTCTTCGGCTCTGTCAGGAATCCGCCTATGCCTATCTTACCGTCAACGGGATGCCATATCTGATTCCACATATATACGGTGTTGCCCTTTGTAGTGGGGCGGGAAACTCCGTTGGGCTGGAACTGGTGTCCGTTTGTCTTCTCAAGCTTACCGTATACGGCTTCACCGTTTACGCTGAGCCATTCACCGACTTTTTCAAGGGGTGCGATAACGTCAGAGGGAAGGGAACCGTCGGGCTTGGGACCTACGTTGAGAAGCAGATTTCCACCTCTTTCGGAGCAGGTCTGAATCATCTTGACTATTCTCTGGGGTGTGTAACTGTAAGGAGCAACCTGGTCTTCGTCAACGTAGCCCCAGCTTAAATCGTTGAAGGTCATGCAGGCCTCCCAGTCACGGTCCATGGGCTTGATAGAGCCTTCGGGAGTACCGAAATCTTCGTCAAGACGGCTTCTGTTATTGATTATGATATCCGGCTGAAGGGAACGGAGAAACTGGTTTCTTTCAAGAGAATCCCAACCCTCCCAGCTTTCCATGGGAGCGGCAACGTCATACCAGAGTATGTCGATTTTGCCGTACTGAGTGAGAAGCTCCTCGTTGAGGTCACGGATATATTTTGTAAAGCGGGCACGGGCCTCGGTATCAAATTCACATATACCGCCGTCGGGATGATGCCAGTCCATAAGGGATGAATAGAATCCGATTTTAAGACCGAATTCACGGCAGGCGTCAACAAATTCCTTTACTATATCCCTGTGAGGACCGTAGTTTACGGAATTAAAGGGATTGACCTTTGAATCCCAGAGACTGAAGCCCTCGTGATGTCTTGTTGTAAGGACCATGTATTTACAGCCCGCCTTTTTGGCGAGAGCCGCCCATTCACGGCAGCAGCCCTCTTTGGGCTTAAAGGAATCGGCAAGCTTTTCATACTCGTCAACTGGAATGTTTTCGCAGGCCATAGCCCATTCATGTCTGCCAAGCTGAGAGTAAAGGCCGAAATGGATGAACATACCGAAACGGGCTTCACGCCACCATTCCATTCGCTTGTCTCTTGACTGCGCAATCATCTCTTCATAATCGGGCTTTGATAATAACATCCGTATTACTCCTTTACTGCTGCTTTTTCTCTTCTTTCCTGAAGCTCTGCTGCGATTTTAAGCTTCTTTTCTCCTACAAGATCATACTTGAGAAGGGGAAGGATTGAAAGAAGACTGCCGATACCGGGAAGGCCTACGAATGCAAAGTAAACAACGTTCTTGGTATATCTTACGCCCTCTGTGAGAACGCTGAAATCCGTGCCTGCTTCGTAGTGCGCAATCTTCAGCATGGCAAGACCTATCGCTGCACTTACGGCAAGAGCGACCTTGATTGTAAGGGTAAGAATTGAGAAAGCGGGGCCTTCAATTCTCTTGCCCGTTTCATATTCATGGTAGTCAACACAGTCCGCAACCATAATCATGGGAACAATGTTTACCACACCGAACTGAAGACCGGAAAGGAACATCATGATGAACATTACTATCATGTTCTGTGTAACGAATATATAGATGAGAACTGCGGCAATGGATACAACAAAGCCGTAGACAGATACGATGATGCTGACCTTCTTTTCGTCCCACTTCTTAAGCAGAACGGGAATGAGAGCCATACTTACAACGGAACCCACGCCCATGCAGATACCGAAGAGAACAACGTAATTCTGGCTGCCCAGCATAACGTTAGCCGCCTGTACCTGAATAGCCATTGAAAGCTTACGGACTGCACCGATGATGTATGAAATAACTACAAGCATAAGGGGCTTGTTTGACTTGAGAGTTCTGAACATTTCCTTCATGCTCATCTTCTCTGCGGAGTAGGGTACTCTTTCCTTTGTGCCGATATAAATGAGGGCAAAGAGAACGCAGCCGAGAATTGCACAGGCAATGGCAGAGCCGAAGTATTCCGCGGCATTGATGGGAGTGTCCTTGACGCCTTTTTCAACGAATACCTTTGAACCGCCGGGAACGAGTATACATACTAAAGGAACTATTATCGCCGATGCGGAGAAACCGATTTCCTTGAAGGTGTTGGCAAGGGAAATGGTATTTGTTTTTTCTTCGGGGTTGGGAGTAAGTACGGAAGCGATACCCTGGGAGGGAACGTCACCTATGGTCATGGACATACTCCAAAGCAGGAAGGTGATGAAAATCCATACGTAAACAGCCATACCGCTGAAATATTTTGACACGTTCAGGAATACCAGAATTGTCATGATTGAGAAGGGGGCGATTGCATAGAGAATGAAGGGCTTGAGCTTACCCTTACTGCTGATTTTGTTGCCTACGAAGGGGTCAAAAACAGATGAGAGTATCTTAACGATACATATGAGAATACCGACTATTGCAAGGTCGGCACCCAAAACCTCGTGATAAAATTCTGCCTGATATGAATTAAGCAGACCGACAATCATCTGGAAGCCGAAAAGGCCCAGTGAATATGCCGCAATTTCTTTGAAGCCGAGATATTTTTTCATTTGCAATCCTCCTCAGGATAATTTTTTATTTTCTCACTCTCCGATGCTTCAGCTTTCTTTCTGAAAGAAATGAGTTTACTGAAAACATAGTTGAGGATAATAACCGCAATTGCAACCACCAGCTTTGCTATAAGCCCTTTTACACCGAAAAGAGTGCCGTTCAGACCCGCATTTATCAGCAAAGTGGGTATGAAAGTCTCCATAAGTCCGGTAAGGATTCTTGCACCAACAAATGAGAAAAATTCCTTTATGAAGGTGAGGGGAGCGAAGCTTTTGCTTTCAAATACAAGGAGCTTATTGGTGAAGAAGGCGAAGATGACTGCAACACACCAGGCAATTCCGTTGCTGAGGGTGACCTGACTGTCATCAGGATTGTTTCCGAAAGCAAGCTTAACAAGCAGAGAATAGGTTACGAAATTCACGAGAGTGGTCATTATTCCGAAGAAAAGATAGGATATGATTTCTTTTGTAACCAGCTTGTCAATAAGTTTTCCTAATGCCGCATCCCGCTTGAATATCTTAAAAAGAATATTGCGCAATGACTCAACGAATCTGTCGGAGAGACCTGTATTTTTTTCTTCCATAGTGCCTCCGTATATTATGCTTAAATAAGTATATTGGTTATTTTATATGATTGACCCGATAAAGTCAATAAACACTTGCATTTTTGATATTATATGGTAAAATAATCCTTGTTGATTCATATACTTGAATGGAGATAAATATTATGAGCGAAGGATGCACGGGTAATTGCTCAACTTGTTCAAGCAATTGCTCTTCAAAAAAAGAAGACCCTCAGGATATGCGTATTCCCTGCGGTCAGTACAGTGATATCAAAAAGGTAATCGGTGTTGTCAGCGGTAAAGGCGGCGTAGGTAAATCCCTTGTCACTTCCCTTCTTGCCTGTGCCATGCAGACAAGAGGTCATCAGTGTGCCGTGCTTGATGCAGATATTACCGGACCTTCAATTCCCAAATCATTCGGCATTAAAGACAGAGCCGAAGCCGATGCAACGGGACTTCTTCCCAAGGAAACAAACACGGGCATCAGAATTATGTCCGTAAATTTGCTTCTTGAAACAGAGGATTCACCGGTTGTATGGAGAGGCCCCGTCATTTCCGGCGTCATCCAGCAGTTCTGGAAGGATGTTGCCTGGGGCGATGTGGATTATATGTTTGTCGATATGCCTCCCGGAACGGGCGATGTTTCACTTACGGTTTTCCAGAATCTTCCCGTTGACGGTATTATCATCGTTACCACTCCTCAGGACCTGGTTACAATGATTGTCAAAAAAGCATATAATATGGCAAAGCTTATGAATATTCCCGTTTTGGGCATTGTTGAAAATATGAGCTACGCAATCTGTCCCGACTGCGGTAAGGAAATTCATATTTTCGGTGAAAGCAAAGCCGATGAAATCGCCGCAGAGCTCGGCGTTCCCGTTATTGCCAGAATACCCATGGACCCCAAAACAGCTTCTCTTGTTGACAAAGGTGCCGTTGAATTGGCAGACGACAAGTATATTGCGGATGCAGTTGAATTACTTGAAAGGATTGAAAAATAATGATTGATATTAAATTTCTGAGAGAAAACCCCGATATCGTTAAGCAGAATATAAAAAATAAGTTTCAGGACAGTAAGCTTCCCCTCGTTGACGAAGTAATCGAGCTTGACGCTCAGCTTCGTGCCGCCAAGACAGAAGCAGACGCCCTCAGAAGCACCAAAAACAAGGTTTCCAAGGAAATCGGTGCTCTTATGGCTCAGGGCAAAAAGGACGAGGCAAATGAAGTTAAGACAAAGGTTGCCGAATATTCATCAAGACTTGCAGAGCTTGAAAAGCTTGAGCCCGAGCTTCAGGAAAAGGTAACCAAAATCATGATGGTTATCCCCAATATCATTGACCCATCCGTTCCCATCGGCAAGGATGACAGTGAAAACGTTGAGGTACAGAAGTACGGTGAACCCGTTGTTCCCGATTTTGATATTCCTTATCATACCGAAATTATGGAAAGCTTCAACGGTATCGACCTTGATGCCGCAGGCAGAGTTGCAGGTAACGGATTCTATTATCTCTGCGGTGATATTGCACGCCTTCATTCCGCTTGCACCGCTTATGCAAGGGATTTCATGATTGACAGAGGATTTACCTATTACATTCCTCCTTTCATGATTCGTTCCAACGTTGTAACCGGTGTTATGAGCTTTGCCGAAATGGATGCCATGATGTATAAGATTGAGGGCGAAGACCTTTATCTTATCGGTACCAGCGAGCATTCAATGATAGGCAAATACATTGATACTATTGTTGAAGAAGACACTCTTCCCCATACACTTACCAGCTATTCACCCTGCTTCCGCAAGGAAAAGGGCGCTCACGGTATTGAGGAGAGAGGCGTTTACAGAATTCATCAGTTTGAGAAGCAGGAAATGATAGTTGTCTGCAAGCCCGAGGACAGTCCCCTTTGGTTTGATAAGCTCTGGCAGAATACGGTAGACCTTTTCCGCTCACTTGATATTCCCGTAAGAACTCTTGAATGCTGCTCAGGCGACCTTGCAGACCTTAAGGTGAAGTCAGTTGACGTTGAAGCATGGTCACCCAGACAGAAGAAGTATTTTGAGGTTGGTTCCTGCTCAAATCTCGGTGATGCTCAGGCAAGACGCCTTAAAATCAGAGTTAACGGTAAGGATGGTAAATACCTTCCTCATACCCTTAACAATACGGTTGTTGCTCCTCCCAGAATGCTTATTGCATTCCTTGAGAATAACCTTAATGCTGACGGTACAGTCAATATTCCCGTTGCCCTCAGACCTTATATGGGCGGCAAGGAAAAGTTAGTTCCCGTAAAATAAAAATGATAAAGGGTACTCCTTTCGGGGTACCCTTTTTGTATATCAAATCAGCGAAATATTAAGTGAGCAGGAGACACATTATTCCCATGAAGGAAAGTGCCACGGCAATGATTTCTCTCTTTTTCGGTTTGTTGGGGGTGAAAGCGCAGATGATGGTTGATACTATCATTACGCCGCCGGTTACGAAGGGGTACTGGGCTGATGCGGGAAGATGGGAAAGCGCAATCAGCAGAATGAAATTCGCAACGTTGCTTACTATACCGCAGCCCGCCATGCAGAAAAGAGATTTTTTCTTCGGCAGGGATTTGTCACCCTTTATGCAGAGCAGAATGATAAAGGCGGCAATAAAGGAGAAAAGGGCAATCTGTGCCGAATAGCCGTTACTGCTTGCCTTGTTACAGTCGGCCTCAGAGTAGAATTTGGAAATTACTCCCGACATACCGTTTGTGATGAATACACCCGCATAATAGATGAAGCCCTTTTTGCCTTCCCCCTTCTGAAAGGTGAAAAACAGCGAAACCGCAATCAGCACAAAGCAGAGAACTTTCCCGACCGTAATGGGCTCGTCATAAAAAATGATGCCTGCGATGAAGGGAATAGTCATTCCTCCCAGCATGGCGAATATGGAGAAAAGAGAAAGATTGATTTTGGATAAAGACCTTATACTGCAAAGAGTATAAAGCAGGTTGTTTACTACCGCCCATAATGCCACCGCCGCCGAAAACGGAGTAAGCTCAAGGCGGAAGCCGTTCATTGCGAACAGAATAATAAACCCTGCGGAAGAGGTGCCTATGGAAAATTTGAAGATTGACGTCAGGGCAGTACCGCTTTCCTTTTCATACTGTTCATTCAGCAGAAACATGAAGCTGAACATGACTACCGCAACGCTTACAAGTGCGTAATAATACATATATCTTCTCCGTTAATGAATATGAGGATAATATATCATTATCGGTATGAAAATTCAACCGTTTTTATTGCACTTGCCGTTATATGATAGTATAATCAAAAAGATATGGAAAAGGGGGACGGAATATGGAAAAATATCTGATTGAAAAGATACTTCCCTGCATTCAGGCAGACGGAGGTCACTTTGAATTTGTTTCCTGCGAAGACGGAATTGTAAATCTTACTTTCAGAGGCGAATGCTCAAAATGTGATAAGCTTGACCGCTGCTGTAAATGGATAGAGGAAAGAATTAAAACAGATTTGGGCGAAGAGGTAAGGATAACCGCTGCCAGACGTAAGCCCTGGTTTCAGGATAAGTGAGGTGAGATAAGTGGCACAGATTAAGGTTGAAAGAAGGAGCATGAGGCCGGAGGAATATATACGCCTTCGTTTCGGCTGGCTCAAAAGACATATTTATTCATACAAATATGAAATAGACACTTTTCTCATAAAGGATGCCCGTCAGGTGCGGGAAATGGAGTATGAATTTTATGACGGCGGTGAATTCCGTCCTCTCAAAAAAGGCGATATGTATTTTACTCCCGACGGAACGGCTTTCATTGAAGCGGATTTTGATATCCCGGATTGCCTTATGGGTAAGGATTACAGCTTCGTTTTGCCCACCACCGCGGAAATGATGGTTAAGGCAAACGGAAAATATATCGGCGGTATAGACCCCAACAGAGACCGCATAGATATTTCCGACTATATCAAGGACAGACACGTTCACATTGAAATAGAGGGGTATAACCGTTCCAAGCCCGACGACGAAAGAAACCCCGACAACCGTTCAAAGAGGGGATGCCGTCAGATTTTTGAGGGCGGATATATTGCCGTTGTAAACAGAAAGCTTCAATCCTTAATCTACGATATTGAAGCACTCCTTGATGTTGCTTACAGCGGATGCTTCAACGAGGATTTCAGAGAGCTTATCGAAAAGGAACTGAATACCGCTCTGAATTATATTGATTATGATGATGTCCGTGACGAGGATGTTACGGCGGCGGCAGAGCATATTGATAAGCGTATCTTTTCCTGCGATTTGTACAAGGGGGACGGTATCGTTGAGCTTGTGTCCTATTCCCACCTCGATATTGCTTACTACTGGCGCAGAATTCATTCCGTACAGAAAAATATGCGTACAGTACTGATTCAGCTTCGTCTGATGGATAAATATCCCGATTTCAGATACGCCCACACTCAGGCATATACTTACGAAACCCTTGAGAAATATTATCCTGAGGTTTTTGAAGAAATGAAGGAAAGAATTGCCGAGGGCAGATTTGAACCCGCCTGCGCAATGTACGTTGAGCCGGATTGCAATATTCCATCTGCCGAGTCTCTTATCCGTCAGTGCCTTTACGGTCAGACCTATTTCAGAGAAAAATTCGGCATTACCGTTGACAATGCGTGGCTTCCCGATGTTTTCGGAAACAGCTGGATATTGCCTCAGATTCTGAAAAAGAGCGGTGTAAATTATTTTGTATCCAATAAAATGTCAACCTGGAACGATACCAACCGCTTCCCCCACAATAATTTTATATGGAAGGGAATTGACGGCAGTAAGGTTTACGCCTGCGTTCCTCCCACTCATTTCAATTCATGGAATATGCCCAGCCAGATCAAAGAAAACTGGGATGCCTTCCAGGATAAGGATACCCTTTCCCACACCTTCCAGATGTTCGGCTACGGTGACGGAGGAAGCGGTGCCACGGAAGAAATGGTGGAGCTTATGCACCGATTTGATAAGCTTTCCGTCATGCCCGAAACAAAAATGACAAGCGGAAAGGATTTTCTTCACGATAATTTTGACGGCAGGGATGACCTTGCCGTATGGGACGGAGAATTTTATCTTGAAATGCACAGAGGTACCTTTACCTCCAAGGCAAAGCTGAAAGACTGCAACAGAAGGACAGAATTCGGTCTGCGTGACGCGGAGCTTGTTTCCGTCTTGAGAATGAGGCAGGGAAAAGAGTATCCTGCCGATGAAATCCGTGATATTTATAAGAAGCTGATGGTAAATCAGTTCCACGATATTATGCCCGGCAGCCACATTACTCCCGTTTATCGTGACGCCCTTGAGGATTTTGAGGACAGCGAAAGACGGCTTGCCGCTTTGATGGGAAACGACGGTAATTATTTCAATACTCTAAACTTTGAGAGAAAGTCCTTCTCATTCATACCCGATGAAAAGGGAAAGCACATGAGAAAGGGTGTCAAAGGCAGATTTGTTCATACCCATGCTACCTCTCTTTCAAGGGCTGAAACAAACGAACAAAAATCCGTCGGCATCATCACAGCGGATGATTTTTCAGCCGATACGCCCTACTATAAAATTGTATTTAACCCCGACGGCAGTATTGTTTCAATATATGATAAAGAGCTTTGCCGTGAATGGGTAAAGGGTGAATTCAACAAGCTTCATATTTATTATGATATGCCCGGTAACTACGATGCATGGGATATTCTGCCGAATTACGTTGAAAAAGAACTTGAAGTAAAAATCGCTTCTCCTCTTGAATACAAGGGCTTTGACGGAGAATGTGCCGAATATGAGGTTACGCTTGCAACTGAAAAGAGCAGCTGGAAGCGGATAATCCGTCTGTTTGCGGATTCCCGGGGAATTGAGGTTGAAAATCTTGTTGACTGGAATGAAAGCCATAAGCTTGCCAAGGTAAATTTCGGCTGCAACGTGCTTACGAGAGAAATGCTGTGTGATACTTCTGCGGGATTTATTCCCAGAGAAACCCACCGCAACACTTCCTGGCAGCAGGCGAGATTTGAAACCTGTATGCACCGCTGGTGTGATATGTCCGAAACCGGCGGCGGTATGGCGATTATCAACGAAAATAAATACGGTGTCGGGGGAGTGAATAGCGAAATGTCCCTTTCACTTCTTCGTGCAACGGAAAGACCCGACCCCACCGCAGATTTAGGTTTCCACGATTTTTGCTACATGATTTATCCCCACGGCGGAAGTGCTGCCGATGCGGGTGTAAATAACATATCTCTTGAGTACAATTCTCCCGTTATCAAAGCAGACGTGGAATGGAGCGGTGCGGATTTCGCTCCTCTATATCTGCAGGCGGTTAAGCTTTCGGAAGACGGCAGGCGTATCGTTTACCGTCTGAGTGAGCAGAACGGTGCAAGAGGCACGCTGAAGCTTGATAAAAAAATGCAGATTCTGAATATGCTTGAGGACGTGGAGGGAGAAGCACAGACGGTTGAATATGCTCCCTTTGAAATTATTACGTTAGGTGAAGAAGTATGACGGATTTTGAATATTGGTGCTCCCTTGATGAAGAAACGAAGGCAGAGCTTGAGGCAATAACAGATAAAAAAGAGCTTGAAGACAGATTCTGGAAAAATCTTGAATTCGGCACCGGCGGTATGAGAGGCATAATGGGGGCGGGCCCTAACAGAATGAATATCTATACCGTTGCCAAAGCGACAAAGGGACTGGCGGATTATCTTAAAGCATCAAAGAAAAATCCTTCCGCGGCCATTGCTTTTGATTCAAGAAATAACTCCCGTAAATTTGCGGAGGTTTCCGCTCAGGTACTCTCTGCGCAGGGAATCAGAGCATACCTTTTTGATAAGCTTATGCCCACTCCCGTACTTTCATATGCGGTCAGATATCTGAAATGTGACGGCGGTATAGTAATCACCGCAAGCCATAACCCCAAAGAATATAACGGTTACAAGGTATATGATGCTGACGGCTGTCAGCTTACCCCCAAAGATGCGGATAAGCTTATCGGATACGTCAATGCAGTTGAAAGCTTTGATGAAATCAAAAAGATTTCTCTTGCCGATGCAGAGAAAGAGGGCCTGTTCAGCTATATTGATGATTCTCTTCTTGAGTCCTTTATCAACGAGTGTAAAGCTATCTCACTTTACAAAGAAAAATCAAATCTGAAAATTGTATATACTCCTCTTCACGGTACGGGAAATATTCCGGTACGCAGGATTCTTGCGGATTATGACGTAACGGTTGTATCGGAGCAGGAAAATCCCGACGGCGATTTTTCAACGGTACGCTCACCCAACCCCGAGGAAAAGGATGCCCTTACCCTTGCCATTGAAAAAGCAAAGGAAATAAATGCGGATATCGTTATCGGTACAGACCCCGACTGTGACAGAGTGGGTATTGCCGTAAGAGACGGCGGGAGTTATCGGCTTATGACGGGTAATCAGACGGGAGCATTACTGATGGATTTTATCCTCAGATTCAGAGCGCTTCCCGAAAATCCCGCAGTGGTCAAGACTATTGTTACAAGCGAAATCGGTGCCGCCATTGCCCGAAAGAGGGACTGTGAGGTTATTCAGACTCTCACGGGCTTCAAATATATCGGCGACAAAATTTGTAAGTGGGAAAAAGACGGCGGATATTCCTACGTTTTCGGATATGAAGAAAGCTACGGATATCTTGCGGGCACTCATGCAAGGGATAAGGATGCCGTTTCATCGTCAATGCTTATTGCCGAAATGGCGGCATACCATAAATCACAAGGCAGGACTCTCGTTGATGCCCTCAACGGTATCTATGACGAATACGGCTATTATTATGATTGCCTTGAAACGGTCGTTCTCAAAGGAAAAGAGGGCTCGGAAAAAATCAGAAGTGCAATGGATATCTTCAGAAGCAAGGGAGCTTCCCTTTTTGATGACCTTGATGAGCTTTCAGATTACTCTCTCGGTATCGGTGATTTGCCCAAAGAAAACGTGCTGAGATTCAATTTCAAGGACGGCTCATGGGCGGCGGTCAGACCTTCGGGAACTGAGCCCAAGCTGAAGATGTATTACTCCGTAAAGGGTGAGAGCGAAGCCGATGCCGCCGCAAGGCAAAAGAAAATCAGCGAAGTATTTTACACATATATCTGATTTTAGTTGTTGAAATTAACTTTCGTTTGTTTTATAATAAACCATATTTTAAGACAAGGAGAAATAAAATGAAAAAAGTAGTTTCAGTTGTCCTTTCACTTTTATTTGCTTTTTCCTGCGTGTCGCTTCTCTCGGGCATTGCGGCTGCAGACAATGCTTTCACGGTGCAGTTCGCATCCCCTTCGTCGGAAACGACACCGGAGATTACCGAATGGTACAAGGGTGAAAACGGAGAATATTATTTCTTTGTTCCTTCATGTTGGGATGCTTCCGGGCTTATGCTTAAGTTTAATGCAGACGGCGTAAAGCTTAACGGAGAAAATGCCGTTAGCGGTGAAGTTTACGACCTTGGCGAAAAGGGTACGATTTCCTGTGCAGGTACGGAGTATAAGTACAATGTTCTTTCAAGCGCAAAAATCGGTTCCGTCTTTATTGAAACCGAGAGCGGCTCTCTTGATAACGTTCACGCTGATAAGGATTACAAAGAAAAAGGCAAAATTACCATCCTTAACAAAAAGGGTGGTGTTGAGTACGCCGGCTCCCTTGATTATATTAAGGGCAGAGGTAATCAAACCTGGGAATACGACAAGAGACCCTATAATATCAAGCTGGGTGAAAAAGTAAAGCTTTTCGGTATGCAAAAGAGCGCAAAATGGTGCCTTATTGCAAACTACGATGATAAAACTCTTCTCAACAATTCCATTATGTATAATGCCGCAACGGAAATCGGTCTTTCCTATTCTCCCGAATGTCAGCCCGCAGACGTTTTTATTAATGGCGAATATAAGGGCTCATATCTTGTAACAAGCAAGATTGAAGCAAGCGGCAAAAGAATTGACGTTGAAAATCTTGACGATGTAAATGAAGAAATCTGTCTTACTGTCTTTGGTGAAGATTTTGACATGGATACCCTTACCAAATGCGGTACCTACGGAAAATTCGCAGGTCTGCTTGAGAATACCTACAAGTACGTAGATGTTCCCAAAAACCCGGTAAGCACCGCAGACGGCGGTTATATCATAGAGCTTGAGCTTGCCAACAGATATACGAAGGAAATCAGCGGCTTCGTTTCCTCAAGAGGTCAGCCCGCAACCATGAAGTGCCCCGAATATGCCACAGGTGAACAGATGAAGTTCATCAGCTCGTATTATCAGAGGTTTGAGGATGCCGTATTCAGCGAAACAGGTAAAAATTCAGAGGGCGAAAGCATTTCAGACCTTGCGGATATGGCTTCGCTTTGCAAGTACTACCTGATAAGCGAATGGGCATCAAATATGGATACCGGCCTTACCAGTACGTATTTTTATCTTGACACAACAAAGGACGGCAAACTTTATGCAGGTCCCGTTTGGGATTATGATATTGCTTTCGGTAACAACCATTCACCGAGATATGGTTGTAATTACGACAATCCCAATGAACTGACCGTTTGCTATGGCAGACAGTACAGAAACACCGTATTCGGCAGTATAGACGTTGATGAAAAGCCCACAATTTTTAATCAGCTTTGCAGAAATGCTGATTTTATTGCAGAGTGCAGAGCTATCTGGGCGGATATCTCTCCCGTACTGAACGTATGGGCAGAGGATGGTGTTGCCGATCTTGCTTCGGATTTAAGGGCGTCCGCAATTATGAATCATATTCGCTGGAACACCTACGGCACCCTTGATGCAGAGGAGGTCGGAAAGAAGTACGATTCCGACGTTAACGCTCTCAAGTCCTTTATTACCACAAGGACTTCGTTCCTCAATATCAATAATTTCAAAATTGAGCCCAAAGAGGAAAAAACGAACTTTTTCTCAAATCTCGGCAAGAAGATACTTACCTGGTTAAACAATATGTTTGAGAAATTTATCGTTCTCTTCCATCTTGAAAATAAAATCTGATATACCGAAAAAACTTTCCCGGACAGTCAAACTGTCCGGGAATTTGTTTTATCTGATTATTTCGTTACTTGTATCAGATGGATTTTTTGCTGAAGCTGTCATATCCGCAGATTTCACCGAAGTATGACGGAAGTCATGCCAGGTCAAGGAATGACGGATTATTCAAGTATGGCAATATGATGGTCAAGGAGATTTTCGTTTGCTTCAATAAGAGTCATGCCCTTGTTGATGCAGAATATTATGGCGTTGTCACGGGGGTCACGGACATAAAGTGCGGGAAGCTTCGCCATTTTCAGCAGTTTTTCCGTTTCCGCCAGATTCAGCTTCATTCCGAAGGCAAGCATCAGTATCTTATCCCGTGACGGATTCTTTTTATAACCGTTGAAAATCTGATAGGCATAGTTGCGGTCAAGATTGGCTCTCTCTATGATTTCACTTTTTTTCAGTCCCTTGCTTTTGACAAGAGTATCAAGATAATCCGAAAGTGATTCAAAAAGAAGCTCGCCGATTTCTTCTTTCAGAAATTCGTCATAGTTCTTTTTTGATTTCAGAATTTCAAGCAGTTCACCTGTTGATTTTTCCATAAATATCTCCTTTACTTATTCAATCAGTATGATATAATAATTTTACGATTTATTCAAGGGGGGATTTTGCTGTATAACATAATTGAAAAATTCGGCGATACCTCCCTGCTTGCGGAAAAAGACGGCAAACGCTATATTCTCAAGTATATTCAGCCATCCGAAAGAGAGGTTTACGAAAAGCTTTTCACGGTAAGGAATGAAAATATCGCGAATATAACGGATATTATTCAAATGGGCAGCAGATTTTTTGCTGTCAGAGAATACGTACGCGGTCTGCCCCTTGAGGAATACGTTTTCAAATTCGGAAAATTCAGCAACGAGGATATCAAAAAAATTACCGCAGAGATATGTGACGGCCTCTCTGCCGTTCATGCTGTCGGTATCGTTCACAGAGATATCACACCGTCAAATATAATTATTGATGAAACGGGAAAGACAAAAATCATTGATTTCGGTATCAGCCGTATCAGTAAACCTTCTCAATCAAGGGATACGGAAATTCTCGGTACTGCGGGATATGCCGCTCCGGAGCAGTTCGGCTTTGCCCAGACTACACAGAGCGCCGATATATATTCAATCGGTGTGCTGATAAATTATATGGCTGAGGGTGTTCTTCCCGGGGAATATCTGACACAGGGAAGGTTCCGTAAAGTTGTGCTGAAATGTATTCAGATGGATACAAAAAAGAGATATCACAGCGTAGAGGATATCAAAAAGGAGCTTTGTGTATATAAATCCGAAAAGAACTTTCTGAAAAAATTGCCCGGCATCAGGAACAGATACAAGCCGATAAGGATTCTCGCTTCCGTATATTATATATTTATCCTTCTCGATGTTGCACTCGCGGTTTTGAAAGGTGATTATTTGTCGGCGTTTACTACGGCCTTTATGCTGCTTGCGGTATTGGTTGCTTTTGATTTTGATTACATTGTGCACCGCAATCTGGGCAGACTTGGTGTAAGCAGACGGATTTCAACCGCTTTGTGCATTTCTCTGGCATATATTATTTTGTTTATCTCCGCAAATTATAATACTCTTTGAATAAAAACAATTGTTGTGCTGTCAGCACAACAATTGTTTTTGCTTATATTGTAAAATGAATCCGTAAAACCGAGGAGGGAGGAATTTTATGAGTTTTACTGCAGTAAAATGTCCGAGCTGCGGCGCGGATGTAAAAATCAATGACGGCAGCGAAAGCGGTTACTGTGAATTCTGCGGTTCAAAGGTTATGCAGGAAAAAATCATTGTGGAGCATAGGGTGGATGAATCGGGGAAATACAATAATCTCATCCGTCTTGCAAACAATGCATTTACAGACGGTGATTACGGCAGTGCTTACGATTATTATGCCAGGGCACGGGAAATCAGTCAGACAGATAATCTGATAACCTTCAGAAAAGCAATTTGCGCAGGATATATTTCCGAATGCGGAGATAAAAACAACGAGGTGATTTCGGGAATTGAAGCCGCCCTTGCCGAAGCTTCTCAGAAGGAAGTGAAGGATTATCTGCTTGAAATCACTAAATTGGTGACGGGCAAAAGGATTGACCGCCCTTCGGAATTTATCGGAGCGGACTCCTGCAAAAAATACGTTTACGATCTCATGGGTCATATCCGCCTTGCGGATAAGCTATACAGATATGTTGACAGTGACGACAGAGCCACGGTGGAAAGCTTTTGCAGAGTAATAACCGACGGATGCGAAATTGTCGGCTGCGAAGAATTTCAGTATATAAGAAAAGCGGATGAAAATAAAAAATTCAAATTCAATCTCAATTTATCCCTTGACGGTCTGAGTATAGATAACCTTGATAAAAGAGAAGAGCTTTTTTATGAGGTGCCTTCGGATATATTGGAGGATGCCGAAAGACTTTCCGAGAAATATGACAGGGAAAGCAAAAAATTCGTAATGGCAGAGCTTAACGGTATCAACGATAGACTGATAAACGCAAAGCAGACCGTAAAGGAGCTTCCAATACAGTTCAACGTGCTTCATTGTGTTTTCAGTATTCCCGCAATAATAATTGCATTGCTTTTTCTGTTCGTTAAACCCGTAATCGGTATCGTCCTGTTTGCCGTCATTATAGGCGCGTATATTGCCTACATCAAGATGGATACGGATAAAGCGGCACAGAACGCCTATCAGAATCTGCGTGACGTAAAAGAAGAATACAATAAAACAAAGACAAAACTTAATCAGTAAAGGAGAATGGCAATGGATACAATCATTTCAAAATTCAAATCCTTCAACAAGTTTTTAAGAACGGTGTCGCTTATCGGTTTCATAATCGTTCTTCTGGTAATCCTGTCAGTATTCAAAGGATTCAGGGGACCCGATAAAAAGACGGAAGACACTCCCGCGGCAGTCGTAACGGAAAGCACTACGGAGTCATCCTACGAAGATACCGCTCCCGAAACCGAAGCCGTAACGGAAACAACAACGGAAGCGATGACAGTAACAACGACGGAAGCAACCACCGAAAAGAAAACCGAAAGAACGGGTATAGACCCGGATTTCAAGGCGTTCTGGGATGAATACGAAGCATATATGGACAAGTATATCAAATTCATGAAAAATCCCGATCCGTCATCCCTTGAATATCTGAGTATTATTGCCGAGTACGCCGATTGGTTGGAAAAGAGCGACGCCTATGAGAATAATGAGGGAGAACTTACAAACGAGGAAATCGCTTATATGACCGCAGTTCAGCTCAGAGTAAACGCAAAGCTGGCGACAATGTAACAGAGCATAGAAAAAGCCCCACCAATCGGTGGGGTTTTCGTTATACAAGCTTAAAAACAGATTTCAGATATGCGATTAAATATTCAAATTCGATTTTTATCCATTCCGTGAAGCTGTGTTCATCAAGCTTTTTGTATTTTTCGGGATATTTTTCGATTGAATCGGTGAAATAATCCTTGTAGTAAACAGAAAACGTTGAGAGGGCTTCAGCGTGATTTGTACCGCTTACGAGCGCATCTTCGTTTATGTCAATTACTCTGACGCCTCTTGCCTCCGTTTTTACGCCGTTTTCGTCTTCATATCTTGATGAAATATTAAAGCCGCCTGCGGAGGGGGTTGCGCCGAGAATGATGTTATCCTCCGTTATTCCGCAGAAATCATTTGTGTGGGTATGGCCGAAAAACAGACCGAATATATCGCCTTGTCTGACAAAGGCATCGTATTCGCCGTTGTCGGAATCGGGGATTTCGCAGGACTTGTTGAGATGAAGAGTTTGCCGTGTGTTTTCAATGCCCGTGACACCTTCGCATACCGTATCGGTGATACCGGATTTAAGCACGTAGCTTTTGCCTGCACATTTATATCCGTTTTCGCTTTCATCAAAAAGTGAGGTTACCTTTTCAATGCCGAAATGCTGAAATGCGATTGCGGGAAGGGGACTGCCGCCGTTTGCCTCTTTCAGCTTGCTGCTTTTATCCGTATAACTTTTTATCTGCGAAGCAGGTACGCCCTTAATAACGGTTTTGCCGTTTGCCTTGGTTTTTGTACCCGAATCAAAGAGCCAGATATTGAATATGTCCTTTTCTCCCGATGAATCCTTTACCGTGATGTTTCCGCAGCCCGTTCCCGTAATTGAACTGTAACCCTCGGGAATGATGCAGGTGTCGTATGCACCGTAAAATCCGGTCTGCATGGATTTGGGACAGAGATATGCCTCCCCGTCGTGATTGCCGTAAACGAATGAAAAGGGAATATTTCTCTCTGCAACAGGTGCAACGAGCTTATCTATGGCGGCTTTGACACCCAACTGCATGGAAGTGTCAAACCAGCCCTTTATGTTGTCGCCGCCGAAAATGACAAGGTCGGGGTTGTAGTCGTCAAGGACCTTTTCGATGAATGCGATTGACTCCTCAAAGGGAAAATCCGTGTAATGAGTATCGGAAATATGCATAATTCTGAAATTCCCGTTTTCGTCAAATTTCAACTCGTTCTTTTCGCCTTTTGCAAATGAAGTAAAACCGAAGATGCCGAAAAGCATAAGTACTGCCAGTATGACGGATAATACTCTGCGATATGTTTTCATTTTCTTCTCCTTATTTGATTTTTATTATTCTTGCCGTATTTACATTTGTGACAAGCTGAGGTGTACCGTCGGGAAGAACGGATTCACAATCCTTATGTATGTGACCGCAGATGAGAAGCTTGATTGCTTTCTCGTTCAGAACGTAATCAAATACCTGCCTTGTTATTTCGTCTTCCTTTTGCTGAATGTATCTCTTTTCGGGATATTCCGTCATTTTTTCTTCGGGGACACATACCTGACTTGCGTATTTTCTCTTTCCTCTTACCACAAGGTCATAGGTTTCTTCCGTGTAAAAAGGAACGTGCATGGTGAGAATTACGGGGAATCCCTTTGCAACCTCTTCCTTAAGCATATCAAACTGCCGTTTTTCAAAGCGATAATAACAGTTGTCAATGCCCACAATATTTATTCCGTTGATGATTTTTGAAAAGAACCGGATATCGTTATTGAACATCTGCTGTACCTTCGGCAGATTTTTTTCTCTGTATTCAGGTACATCGTATTCCATGTCCCCGAAGGAACGGAAATCGTGATTTCCCGCAATGAACAGACATTGGTTCTCATTTGTAAATTCGCGGATTTTTTTGAAGTTACCCGATGAATTGAAATCCATCATGTCTCCGGTTATCAGCAGCAGCCCGTCTGTATCGGATGTTACATCACGGATGCCCTCAAGCACCGTTTCGGAGAAGGTATATTTCAGACGCCTTGCCGCCGCAAGAGCTTTTATTTCCGTACAGTCGCTTTTATCTGTTTCGGTAAGATGAACGTCGGAAACGTGTATTATGGTAAATTCAGACGAAGCGCCGAGATCAAATTCGTTATATATTCTGTTAATACCAGTCACCTCATTCAAGCGATTATCAGAGTGAATACAATCAGAAACGCGGTCTGAATTACAAAGAAAGCATTGACGGTGATATTGCTTCCCTTGAATCTGTCAAAGGGAATTGCATCGGAAAGGATGTAATAAACCGTATACATCAATACGTATGCAACGGGAGGAATATCGGTGAATATGCAGAGCAGAATTGCCGAAAGAGTGCATATACCGTAGATAATTCCGAGAACGGCTTTAATCGGCTTTTTCTGTTTTCTGCATCTTTCAAATACCACCTTTTCACCTGCGAAGAATACAATAAGAGCAAAGGCGGTAAGCTTTGCACTCAACTCACATCCGGAGAGTGCAAGTATCATGGGAATAACGTAAAGCACGGGACGTTCAATGACGTCTATTACGTGGTCGTCTATTCTGTCTTCAAAAAGATGAATGATTTTTACAAGGGGAATAAGTGCAAGGCCGATATATGAAAGAATGTCGGCGTATGGGGTGAGGGGATTTGAAATAAGAGGAGAGCCCTCGGTTACATCGCCGATACGGGGAAGGAGCATACTGTCCTTTGTAAGAACAAAAAATACAGCAAAGCAGATTCCCGCAAAAGCACCGAAGGAAAATTCCATTATTTTCCAGCCGTCAACATATTTTCTGAATTTGCCCGTAACGTATTTTCCGTTTTTCATGGGATGGTTTACAAAATCGTACAACACCATTCCGATGGGGAAGCCGGCTCCGCCGATAATTCCCGTAATGCCGAAAAAGAAGGCGTAATAATCCCTGCGGATAAGGGTGAAGATAAGGAGCATGGCAAGATTCAGTACGTTGCCGCCCCACTCCTCACGTCTGTCAATGGAAAAATTGATTTTGGGATATTTTCCTTCCTGTTTATTATAGGGCTTATTGAAAATCTGAACGCCTGAAGCGGAAACAAAGGGAATAAGTGCAAGTACAATTATTATATCAATTCCGTTGTAATATTTACCGCTGACCGCAGAGTAGGTCATGCCGAGAATTACACCGCAGATTCCCTGCCACAGAGAGCCCTTAATGAGTGTACCGACATATCCTTTGCAGGGCGCGTAATCCTCTTTGCCTCTGTGAAGAATGAAGCCGAGAGTCTGACCGTAGGGTTCAGTACCGCCGAATGCCATTGCCGAAGCACCTGCAGCGGCGAAAATCCAGAAATTCTTTGCTATAATTTCGTTCCCCGAAAGCAAAGCCGTAAACATGCCCAGCAGAGCGCCGGGAAGCACCGCACCTCTTTCTCCGCCGAGAAGGGCACCCCTCATGCCCCAGCCGTAGCTGACGGCAACACCGATTATCAGAATTATAATTAAATTGCTCATTTATTCCTCTGCCTCATATACATAAAGATTGCCGTAGCTCCAGTTGTAGTTACTGCCGAGAACTCTGTCAAAGGTTACCCAATAAAGCTTTTTCTTATTTCCGCAGGTAACGGGAACCACCGTTCCCCAACCTCTGAATCCGCCGTCGGGATAGTCAAATTGTGCCTTTTCAATCAGCTTCAGATTATCTGCGTCGTAGATTCTGTATTCCTTTTCAGCACCGCAGATGAAGTAACGCTTATCTCCGATTTTTACCGTAGTTCCTCCGGTTTCACCGAAGTCGTTTGTAGCATCAAGATATCTGTAATTATCAAAGGGATTATCCGATTCAAATCTCACGTATGAATAGGACCTGCCCTTTTCTTTTTTACGCATACGGCAGATTGTCAGAAGCCAGCGATTGTTTTCTTCGTCATAATAAAAGTCCGGGTCTTCGTCTCCCTCAAAGCCGAAAAATGCTTTTTCATCATCCGTTTCCGCTTTTGGCATGGGCGTAATGTCAATTATGCTTATTCCGTGTTTTATATCACAGTCGGTTTTACCGTAACCGCATACGTGACCGTGAGAAAAACAGCACATCCAGATATAATATTCATTCGTTTTTCTGTTGAATATCACGCTTGAAGCCACATTCGCGGATATATATCCGTCGCCGCAGTCAAAGAGCATCATACCTTCAAGACGGAAGTCGCAGGTGCCCGGAAGCCATGAAATAACGGATTGATAACCTCCCTTGCCCAGTCGGGAGGACATGGTAAAAAATACCCTGCCGTTTTCATAAATCAGCGAGCCGTCCTCATATCTTACGGGACGCATATCGGCAAGGGCAACGCCGTTATCAATATATACCTCAATTTTATCCGTCTTCAGCTTTCCGTCAACAAAAAGCAGGGCTTTGTATCCGAAGGGATACCGGTTTACCCCGTTCATTGACTTGATTTCGGCGGATTCACTCAGAAAGAGATTGCCCTTCTTTTTGTAATACACGTCAACCGCACTCGTTCTGAAAGAAAAGGAAATGCCCTCTGCATCAAGTGGTATATCCTTTATTTTTTCAGCCGTCATATCGGAAACGGAGCATTGCAGGGCATAGCTGTTTTCGTTTTTTATGACATATATATCAGTGAAACTATTTTCATTGTCAGCAACCGAAATGCCGACTTTCCCTTCAAAGGAAAGGAGAGAAATGTAATATTCGTGATAGAAACGGTGCTCGCCGATAAGTCTTCTGAGCTTTCCGTTTACGGAGTAGACCCCCTCCGAAATGCTTTCCTCTGCACCGCAGTTTGTAACGAGTGGGTAAAGATTACCTCTGTCCGTATCGGTAAAGTCATTTATAAAGGACATTTCCCCCAGCGGTATTCTCAGTTTTTTTGAAAGATTCAATGCAAATTTTCTTCTGAACAAGTAATTCATGCCGATTATCCCTGCCTTTTTTTCATATTATCATACAAAATGGGATAAAACAATAGATTTGATGTATTGCAACGATGATTTTTCTGTGCTAAAATGTTGGCACTTTGTTCATAGGGGGTAAATTATGAAAAAAGTAATTGCGTTACTGTTAACCGTTCTTATGGCTTTCTCCTCAATGGCTGTTCTTGTTTATGCCGAAGAGGGCGAAACACCGGAAACGGTCAGCACGGAAGTCCTGCCTCATATCAATATTCGCGGATTCATGTGCTGCCCTATTTATGAGGATAAAACAAATCCCGACAGCGGAAAGCTTTGGCCTCCTGACGGCAAACAGATAGCTTCCGCAGTGTTCGGTCTTCTTCCCGGACTTTTCGGCTATATGTTTAACCGCAACAACGATAAGATGATGGACAGTCTGGTAAATAATGTGAATAAGATTTTCAACCCTCTTATGTGTAACAGCGAGGGTAAGCCCATTATTGAAACCAGCGGTGCATATCAGCCCCGTCCCACGGCAGAAGAAATAAAGAATAATCCCACCATTGATTATGCTTATGACTGGCGTGTTGATCCCTTTGAATCCGCCTCTGACCTTAATGATTTCATCAATTATCTCTGTGACGACCTGGGATTCGGTCAGGTGGTAATCGAATGCCATTCAAACGGCGGTACGATTCTGCTGACCTACCTTTCAGTTTACGGTACTGAAAAGGTACGTTCCTGCTGCTTCTCCGCCTCTGCGGTTTACGGCGCCGGCTTTGCGGCAGAACTGATTGAGGGCAGAATGCTCATTAACGGCGAGGGACTTGAGGAATATCTTATCAATATTCTTGAAAATAACGAAAAATCAAATCTTATTTCCTTCCTCGTTAAGTTCGCATCAAAGCTTAATCTGCTTAATCTCGTTACCCGTTTCTTAAATAAACTTCTCACCGATGCTCACGATGCATTTTTCGGTAAATTTGCATTCCCCATTCTCGGCAACTGGCTGAACGTCTGGGCTATGGTACCCGATGATTCCGTTGAAGACGGCATTTCCTACTGCCGTGATAATTTCAACTTTGATGTGGATAATGAATATAAATACTTCTTTGAGGAAGTAAACAAATATACGGACGAGGTCAGAAGCAAAAGAGAGGCGATTCTTGATAACATCAACGAAAACTGCAATCTCTATGTATTCTGCTTCTACGACCTTCCCGGTATTCCCATCGTTGCGGATTGGAACACGATGAGTGACGGTGTTCTCAATTCAAAGGATACCTCATTCGGTGCTCAGTTTAAGGATTATATTGACACTTCAAGGTTTGACGAAGGTGAATACGTTTCTCCCGACGGCAAGTGTGACGGCTCAACCGCGAAATTCAAAGACCAGACCTGGTATTTCAAGGATTGCAACCATCTCTATAAGAGCGATTTTCTCAATACCATGGCAAAGGATTTGCTTTACTATGACGGTCAGGCCACCGTGGATACCTTTGAGCAGTATCCTCAGTTCTTTAAGTATGATATGCTTAAGCAAATGGTTGTACCGGCATGAGACAAAATGACAAAATTGACCGAATACTGCCATATTGACTAACTATCTGTCAATATGTTATAATACCATCAACAAACATAAGGAGGATATGATTTATGAAAAAAGTATTATCTCTTACTCTTGCTGTTCTTACCGTTATTTCAATGTTTACAATCAGCACTTCCGCACTAGTCTCCGTTGCAATAACCGAGGAAGAAGCAAAAACACAGGCAGCTGAATATGTCGGCACCACGGCTGACAAACTCTCCAACTATAAATGCACAGCAGTAGAAACCACTCTTGTTCAGGTTTTGGTTATCAGCGTTAAAGCTTATGACTATAACATGACCTTCAGAGCAAACGGTACAAATTACACCATTACCATTGATGCTATCGGTGCCCTCAAGAATTATAAGTACGACGGCAACGGTATCAAGCAGCCCAAGACAGGTATCACATGGGCAAGTGAAAACGATGCTCTCGCTTCCGCACTTGATAAAGCAGGTGTTCTTTCAAGCGATGCCTACGTTTACAGCAGAACGTTTGAGATTTCCGATTATACCGCATATTATAAGTTCAGCTTCTACGGCAAGGATTGTGACGTTACCGTAAAGGTATATGCTATCGGAGCAATAACCAACAGCGACAATGTTGCAAAGACAGAGAAGAACGCTTTCGTTATCTTCTTCCTTAAGCTTTTTGCAAAGATTAAGAACGCATTCGGTCTTTAATCCCTATACTGAATAATGAAATGCCTCACGGATAACCCGTGAGGCATTTTTATCTTAAATTGTTACGCATCAAGACTGTCAACGAGTTTTTCAAAGCCGGTCATGATCTGTGAGGCACAGGGCTTTCCTGCGGAGAGAAGCTGGTCTGCGGTGCCTCTGAATATGTATTTGAAAATATCCTTGCTTATGTCATATTCATAGTTTGCACAGTCGGAGCCCTTGATTGCCCAGTGTCCCCAGCCGGAATAGAAATTATCGGGAACTACGTAGCCGATGTAGTCGTTTGCGAAGCATACGGCGTAAACGTCTATACCGTCCTTAACCATATCGTGGGCTGAATCTATTGTCCACTCCGTGCCGTCCCACGAGTAGTTTTCAACGTCGTTTGTTACAACATCTTTTCCGTGGAATACTTCGGGATAAAGCTCTGCGGGGAAGAGACCGAAGGCAACTCTTTGACCGAATTCAAGATAACCGATTTCGGAGGGAAGTACAACGTCGTCAAGACGGCGGCCTGTGGTATATACCTCGTTGTCTACAAGTCTGCACCGGCAGGCAAGATGAAGAGTATAGTTTTCGGTTCTGAATTCGGTATATGTATATCTTGCGTTGAGGATGGGCTCAAGCTCTTCCTCTGCCTTGTAGCCGTCGTCATCTTTTGCACCGAGCACTATTTCCGCAACCTTTTCACCGAAGCAGTCTGCTTCAAGTCCGTTTGCTTCAGCGTAAACCTCTTCGCCGACTCTTTCCTTGATACCCTCGGCCTTGCCTATCTTTGAATAACTGTCGGTGTCGGTACAGCTCCAGTTCCTTGAAAGCTGACCTACTGCACCTTGAGTCATAATGAAATTGTATCCCGCATTCTGTACGGATTTATCAAGGTAGTAGAGATAGTCGGAGGAAACGTGGTCGCCTCTGAAGCTGGAAATGGTGGGATGGCAGGTGAAATTGATAAGATAAGTGCCCTTCGCGTTTTCGTCATCGGGAACGAATCTGAGTATGCCCATTTCGGGGCTGTCTTCGGGAGAAATATATTCTCTCTTATCATAGACGATTTCGGAGGTATCTGCCTTATCGTAGTAGATTTTACCGGTCTTCATATCGTCGTATGCCTTTTTAATCTGCTCTGCGGAAACCTTGACGATTGTGTCTATGAAATTATCGTTATCCGTTTTTGCTCTGTCCTTACCGAGAATGTTGGTAAAGATATTTGAAACAAGTACCTGCAGGAATGATGTAGAAACACCCTGAGTATCAAGTCCGCAATGGCAATGTGTAGCGGAAACGTTTATCGCGGAAATCCTGCCGTCATTTACATAATCCGCAACTGCGGCGCGGATTTTTCTGATTGTATTGGAGGTAACTCCGAGTCCGTCAACGACTGCGATTACTACCGCGCCTTTGCCGGAGCCGTCATCAATGCAGGCAACTCTGACTCTCTGGTCGTCAAGTATTCCCTGTGCCTTTGCGTGGTCAACCGTTGAAGTGAAATTAAGCTGACGGCCGAGATAATATTTACCCGGTGCGAAATCGTCGGGAATAATGCTTTCGGAGGCGTAGCCGAATTTCCACTGTGCATTATCGGCAGCTTCGGTTATATATTCCCTTCCGTCTTCCTCATCGTAAACGTAGGTGCTGTCATATTCATCAATGCTTTTCCAGGTGCGGGGATTGGGATAAACCCTGCATATTCCCTTTACAAGTGACTGGATAATTTTACTGATTGCGTTGCCGAAATCCTTTCTGCTCTGTGCCGATTCCGTAATTGCGGACGTGAGATTAGCATTTGCGTTACAGGTCATGACCGAAAAGACCATAACGAAGCAAAGTAAAACGGCAAGCAGTTTCTTGACTTTTTTCATTTGTGATACCCCCATATTATTTATATGTCGTTAATAATATTATCATCTTAATTTATTACCGTCAAGGATTAACAGTTGACTTATTTACCGTTTTTGATACAATTATACCGTAATTTATGCGGAGGTCTGATTTCGTGAAAAAGATACTTAAAAATTTTTTATCCGTCATTTTGATTCCTGCTGTACTTATGAGCGTCGGTGCTGTGAAAATATGGGCGGAAACAAACGGAAAAGACAATCTTCACTGGTCCCTCAGCGACAAGGGTGTACTTACCATCAGCGGAAAAGGAAGAATGGACAATTACGGGTATACCGAGCCGCCATGGAGCCCCGTTAAAGATTCAATCAGGGCGGTAACGGTATCAGCGGGAGTGGAAAATATCGGTGAAAACGCATTTTCCTATTGCTATTCTCTTGAAAAGGTAACGGCTGAAAGCGGACTTACCGAAATCGGAGCAAAGGCATTTTGCTCCTGTAACCTTCTCAGAGAGGTAAACTTGCCGGACAGCGTAACCGAAATAGGAGAAAGTGCCTTCAAGGATTGCACCGCACTTATAAATTTTGACGTTCCCCGGGGAATGAGTGAAATATCAAAGCAGAGCTTTTACGGTTGTATATCCCTTGAAAGCGTTACCGTTCCGGACACCGTAATTTTAATTTCAAGACAGGCATTTTTTGGATGCGAAAGTCTGAAAAATCTTAAAATACCTGACAGCGTGACGAGTATCGGTATGTGGGCGTTTGTGGGCTGCGTCGGATTAAAGAGCGTAATAATTCCCGGGAGCATTGAAGCCGTTGAAGACAGCGTCTTTTCTGCCTGCACGGGACTTGAAAGAGTTGTTATTTCAGATGGTGTTAAAAGCATAGAGCAAAGTGCGTTTTCCGGCTGTACCTCGCTTGAAGCCGTTTATCTTCCCAAAACCGTGACCGATATCAAGGGATATGCTTTTTCGGGATGCACGGCTCTTACCGATATTTTTTATTCCGGTTCTCAGAGTGACAGAGAAAAAATGAATATTGCCGATTACAGTGAAACCGGAGATATTTTCAAGGCAAACTGGTGCTTTAACCGTTCGCAGCTTATAGCGGGAAATGTTTCGGGTAAAGGAGAATACCCGTTCCTCTCAACCGTAACGTTTCATTCGGACGTGCCCGCGGGATGCAGTATCAGATGGTATTTGGACGGTGTTCTGTCGGGCGAGGATGGCAGTTTTACAGTATCAAAGGCAAAAAAAGACTATACCGTTAAAGCGGTGATTACCGACGGCAATGGCAACGAGCAGACCGATGAAGAAAAAGTCAGCATCAAATCCGGAATTTTTGATATCCTCTTTTCTCTGCTGAAACTGATTTTTAACAGGAAATCACTTGTATTTGGGCAGAAATAATCATAAGAAAAGACACCCTTGGGCGGTGTCTTTTTTCTGCTGTGTTGTTACACATAAAACGAAAAATCAAATCCGGGTACCGCATTACCGATGTTTTGCAACAGTAATAAAAAGCTTTGCTATTATTTCCGTTTGGTGGTATAGTATATACAGACTACCGACGGAAGGGTGATATAATGAAAATCGGTCTTTCAACTTGCGGAGGCAAGCTGAATAACAAAAATTTTTTTGAAAATTGTGCAAAGGCCGGAATTGACTGCATTGAGATAGCTATCGGTGACAGTAAATGCGAGGGCTGGGATTATAAGAATACAAGAAAGCTTGCGGATGAATACGGTGTTGAGCTGTGGAGCTACCATCTTCCCTTTTCACCCTTCAGCACCAATGATATTTCCTCAACCAAAGAAGAAAAGAGAAGAAGTACAGTTGAATTACAGAAGTCTCTCATAAACAAGGTGGGTGAAATCGGAGTAAAGCATTTTGTCATTCATCCCAGCGCAGAGCCCATTGAGCCCTTTGACAGACGTGAAAGACTGCTTCGTTCAAAGGAAAGTCTCAGCGAATTGCAGAATGAGGCAGATAAATTCGGCGGAATAATCTGCGTTGAGGATTTGCCGAGGACCTGTCTTGGCCGTAATTCCTACGATATAAGAGAGCTTATCAAGGATGATGACCGCCTCAAGGTCTGCTTTGACACAAATCATCTGCTGGGCGAATATATTCCCGAGTTTATTCGTAACGTGGGGGACAGAATCGTCACTCTTCATGTCAGCGATTACGATTTCTGGAACGAAAGACACTGTCTTCCCGGAGTGGGAGATATTGACTGGAATTAACTTTACACGGAGCTTGTCAAAGCGGGATACGACGGCCCCTGGCTCTATGAAGTAAGCTTTGACGCACCCTGGAGCTTAAAGCGTGCCGCAGATCTTACCTGTGAAGATTTTGTAAGGAATGCCAACGGGATTTTCAGAGGCGAAAAGCCGTTACCCATGGGAAAGCCCATAGAGATATTATCCTTCTGGCCGGAGTGACTGAGAAAGAAATACACAAAAGCAGTCAGAAGAATGCAAAAGTTATAACAAAAAACAGCCGTCACAGTGTGGCGGCTGAAATTTTTTATCCGAACAGTCCTCTGAGGCCGTAGATTACGGTGTAGGTGATATTGTTGAGTATGTATCTGAAGAATGAGAAGATAAAGGGGAAGGTGAAATTCCATTCGTTTACGGGAACCACCGAGCCGAAGTAGGAATCATCATAGACCTTTTCGCTTTCAAGGAAAGCTCTTGTCTTCATCTTTGCCATACAGAGTTCTTTGCATCTTTCTCTGAGGGCGGTGCCGAATCCGATGGGGTCTTTATTGTATTGAATCCGTACTGCGATGATGTGGGAGGGAAGAAATACAAATTTTATGCCGGTAAGTATGGTGTCGTTTCCGTTGTAAACTCCCAGTACGGGGCTCATATATCCGGAGCCCGTAATATTTGATGTGAAGTCGGAAACCACGAAGCCCTCAAAGCCCCATTCTTTTCTCAGCAGGTCAATAAGCAATGCGGATTTGCCGCCGCACCAGTCAGCACCGATTCTGTTATAAGCAGACATGATACCGCCGCAATTGCTTTCCTTTACGGAAATTTCAAAGGGCTTGAGATAAATTTCTCTCATTGTCTGCTCGTCAGCCCAGGTATAAACTCCGTTTCTGTGGGATTCCTGGTCGTTGAGAGCAAAGTGCTTCAGAGTAACTACAAGGTTTTCGCTGCTGCAGCCGTTTATCATTGAAGCAGACATCTTACCCGAAATAAGGGGATCCTCGGAAAAATATTCAAAGTTTCTGCCGCCTCTGGGATTTCTGTGGATATTGACTGCGGGAGCGTACCATATATCCGTACCGATATCGTCCGCTTCCTTGCCTACGGCTTTACCGATAAGCTCTGCAAGCTCTGTATTCCAGGTGCAGGCAATAGCTGTTTCGCAGGGATAGGCAGTACCGCTGTCGGTATAGAGCAGACCGTTTCTGCCCTTTACGCTGGAGGGACCGTCGTTGTCCATTGTTGCGGGAATACCCAGACGCTTGATTCCTGCGGTACCGTAGCCGCCGTCACAGACAAGCAATGCCATTTCCGATACTGTCATCTGGTCAAGAAAAGCGTCCCAGAGACTTTCGTCTTCATATACGTCTTTCAGCGTAATGGTCTTGTCGTATTTCTGATTGGTCTTGGGAACGGTACCTTCGGTTACGGGTGCGGGAAGTGAATCGGAATTTTTAACCTGTTCACTTGCCGTTCTGTCTGTATATTCGGGATAAGTACCTTCCGTATCCGCTCTTGAAAGAATGGTATATCCGCTGTATGAATCGTCAAACAGATTTCTGATTTCAGTACCTGTTTTAAGGTCGTTTTTGATGACGATGTCTTCGTTTACGGAGTATTCAAAGGTATCATAAATATCCTTAACGTTATCTGCGGCGTAAATATTATATATGCCTTTTTCAAGCACCCACGCCTGATTGACGTTTCTGTCATAGGAAGCCATATCGGCTGTGTTGAAAGAAACGGTCAGGGTTTCGCTTTCACCGGGTTCAAGAAGCTTTGTCTTTGCAAATCCGCCCAGACAGATTGCGCTCTTTTCGATTCCGCCTTCGGTATAGGGCGCACCGTAATAAATCTGTACCGTTTCCTTGCCTCTTACGGAGCCGGTATTCGTAACCTTAACTGAAACGCTGATTTCATCGGAGCCGAAGCTCGTACCGGTAACGGCTTTTTCAAAGGAAGTATATGAAAGACCGTATCCGAAGGGGAACTGTACCTTTTCGGGAGCAAAGGTTTCAAAGTATCTGTAACCTACGTATATGCCTTCCTGATACTCAACAAAATGCTCTGATGAACCGGAATAGGTGTAACTGCCGAAGCATTCGCCTGAGGGATGGTCCTCAACGTTGTATGCTACGGTATCTGCAAGCTTGCCCGAGGGATTGACCTTTCCGATAAGCATATCCGCAACTGCGCTGAAACCGAATTCACCGGGAATCCATACTATTGCGGCGGCCTTAATGCTGTCGTATTCGTCAAGCCATCCCATTTCCATAACGTTGCCGATATTGAAGATTACGATAACGTTTTCAAAGGTATTTGCAACCTTATCAACAAGCTTTTTTTCTGTGTCGGAAAGTCTTAATGTGTCTGCACTCAGATCCGAGCCCTCTGCACTCGTTCTGCTGATAAAGAGCATGGCGGTATCGGAAAAGGCAACGGCATTTTCCATGATTTTATCCGTGAGCTTATCAACTGACATTTCCTTGAGAGAATCAATGGAAAGAGCGACCTGCAGCAGATTGTTGATAACCGTGTTGTCGGTTTTCGGCATTTTGTTTGTGCCGATATTCGCTTCATAAAGTTTTTTCAGCTCTTTATTGTATTCAATTCCCGCTTCGTCAAGCCCTTCGTAGAAGGTAATCGGGTCATCGGAGGTGATTGCACCCGAGCCCGCACCGCCCATAAAGGGATATACGGAGCCGATACCGAAAATATTCAGCTTCTTTCCCTCAAGAGGCAGACAGTTGTCTTCGTTTTTCAGCAGGACTATTCCCTCTGCTTCAGCATCAATTGCGGCTTTCTTTGAAAATGCCGCGATATCAGCCGAAACTTTTCCGCTGAGAGCGGATGCGCTGAAGGAAAGTGTGCCTGCAACAATAATCAGCGCAAGAATGACCGAAATGATTTTTTTCTTTTTCATTTTTACACCCCGTTTTGATTTATAATATATCCTTTTCAGGATTATTGCTCAAAATCTTCAATTATTCCCAAATCCCAGGTGAGAGAGGAAAGGATATATTTATTCCTTACATCCTTCGTGCACAGGAAGGTCATGGGAATATCCGACTTGTCAATGCCGATTTCTTCGGGTCTTTCCGGAATACCTGCGAGAGAATAAATACTGTTAAAGCTTTCTTCATCGGGAAGCTCTTTCTTTATGATCGAAATGATTTCATCCCAGTTGGTGATTATATTCTCAAGGCGTTTTGCGTGATTTACGGAATTATATTTACCGTCTTTCTTTTCCGCTTCAATCATGGGCTCTGCGCCGGGACCGATAAAGCCCCTGAGCTTCTCGTTCCATGAATCAAGGTTAAAATTCCTTGCATACGCCTGTGCTTTTTCTCTGTCGGGAGTGAATGTGAGCAGCTTAAGATAGCGGTTATATGCTTCACGGGTACCGATTGCACAGTTGATACCGTGAAGACTTTCCGCTGTGCCGAAGCAGAGAGCACGCATATCCCATATATGAGAGAAATAATGCTCAAGCCCTGAGGCAGGTCGGGAACATCCCGCAATATTCATTGATATTCCGCTGACTACAAGCCCTTCAAACACGGCCTTGATTGCCACGTCGTCTCTGTTTAAGAGAGCCTCGGCATTATCGGTGCAGATTTTAAGAGCCGTCTTTACAAGAGAAGCCACTTTTTCACAGTAATATTCCCCTGTAACGAAACGGGAAATATTCCATTCAAGGTTACTGATATACTTTGCCAGCATATCTCCGAGACCTGCTTTAAGCATGATATCGGGGGCTGTTTTGAGTATGTCGGTGTCACCGATTACCACATTCGGCGCAGTTGACGGAAGACTTGTTTTAAGCCCGTTCAGCTCTACCGAAGAGGTGATGGAGGCAAAGCCGTCCATTGAGGGGGCGGTGGCGACAAGTATATAGGGCTTACCCGTAACGTTTGCCGCTATTTTGCCGATATCGTTCATTACACCCGAGCCCACGGAAATTATGATATCGCATTCGGGTGTGTAATTCATAATTGCGTAACCCACGGATTTTTCGTCGGGTACGGGCTTGTCACATTCAAAAAGGCAGGAGGTATATGCTTTGCCTGATTTTTCAAGCATTTCCTTGACTTTTTTGCCGGCAACGGCTTCCGTGTTTATATCGCTGAGTATGTAGGGGTGGATTGCACCGAAGGAGTCAATATGACTCATCAGCGTATCAAAAGCTCCTTTCCCCGATTCAACTGTAATATGGGGAAGCTCGTGCGTCTTACCGCATTCGCATTTGCCTGCTGCGGCGGAAAGCGTTTCTTTAATGCTCATTATCGTATCTCCGGGGAAGTTTATTTTGAAAGCTACTGATGGGCAAGAGTATATGCCTTGCCTCCGTTCTGCGACATATAGGCACTGTGGCCGGCACCCTTTATGACAGCCATATCGCTGCCCTTAACGTTTTCGTGGATATAGATTGTATCGGAAAGCTTCATGATATCAAATTCACCGCACACAATGTATGCGGGGCAGGTAATTCTGCCCAGATATTCCTCTGTGAAATCCGGCTCGTAAAGCATTAAATCATTAAGCTTGTCATGCTTAAAAAGATTACTGAACCATACGCCGATTCTGAAATAGGGCCAGAATTCCGAGGGCTTGGAATTTGAACCGCAGGAAATGATTTTACCGGGAAAATCGGGATAATTCGCCGCCACGGCAAGAGCGACCATGCCGCCGTCACTGTGTCCCATTATGATGGGCTTTTCGAGTCCGAGAGCCGTTCCGAATTCATATATATCCTTTGCCATCAGCTCGTATGTTATAACTCCGGGGTCAGAGCTTTGTCCTTGACATCTGCTTTCGGGAACGTAAACGGTGTATTCGTTTGCAAGGTATTCGGCAGCTTCGGCAAGTGAGTGCGCACCGCCGCCGTTACCGTGGATAAGGATAAACGGCTCACCGCTTTCACCGTATTTACGGTAATGCATTTTTACGTCGCTGCGCTGAATGAAATCTTCCGTATATTCCTTTACGGGAGCGGGAAGGTCGGATGCTTCAAGGGTGATTACATTGTATTTGTCGGGATTGAACGCGATATCAAACTGCATCACGTGACCCGTTATAAATGAGAGAATTGCCATAAAAACACTTACTATACCTTTCATGGTGACGCCTCCGGTATTCATATTTCAAAAAGTATGTGGGTTTCTCTGTCCTGACCTGCACCGAATCTGGTTATATACATCATATCCTCCTTGATTGAAAAAACATCAAATGCAGTTTCGGTTATTGTTCCCAGGTCCCTTCTCGGGCAGGCGGGACACCATTCCTGAACGAGAGAACAGAGAGTGGATACCGTCAGCAGACGGTCGTTATAGGTAATATTGTCAAAGTGAACGTGACCGCAGATATTTGCCACCACGTTTTTGTGCCGTGAAATATCGTAGAGAATTCTCGGGGCATTCAGCGTATCATCGTAGGGCTTTATGCCCAAAGGCATACCCTCCGTACCGAATATACCCGCGTTATGAAGGGGAGCGTGAGAAAAGATGATAATTTTTCTGTTTGTATTCAGTGCTTCCTCTTCAAACCAGACTGCCTGTTTATTTGATATTTCAAGCCGCCAGTCAAAGGGATAACTGCCGTCGGAGTTAAACTGATATGGAAGGTCAACGCTGTTCATGAAGACAAATCTGTAACCGGGCTCCACGTTAATATAGTAGTAATTTTCTTTCGTGGGGTTATATTTCATACAGATTTCATGCATTTCGTCGGGCAGAATTGAATGAGTACGGCAATCATAACCTCTGTCTGCGCAGTTGCCGAAGCCGTCGTCGTGATTGCCGATGACACAATGAACGGGAACAGAAAGCTTGTAAAGCTCATCATAGACCTCTCTGACAGAAAATTTATACGCTTCATCGTCAGGGTCGTAATCGTTTCCCACGTCACCACCGCTGACAACGAAGCTGATTTCGGGGCATCTGTCAAGAATATACTGTATTGAACGTATATGATTTCTTGCCAGCTCAAAGGTCAGAGTATCAGTGGTGCGAATGGCCCAGCCGTTGTCATGCTCGTTGAGTCTGTTATGCTGGTCGGTAATGAAAACAAAATTGAGGGGAGCATTTATCTGCTTTATTCTATCTATTTTTTTGTCATAATGGTCTGTAAGATAGCTTATATCTTCCATAATATCTCCCGTTAAGAAATTTCGGTGAATGAATCCTTATCCTCGTTGATTTTCAGCTTGATTTCACGGTCTTTGAAGGTAAGACGGATTTCACCCTTGTTGCCGAGGAATTCCTTTATGTGATTTTTGATTTTTGATGATTTATAGCTTCTGACCACAATCCATTTGCCTTTTCCGTCGGCTATTTCGCTGATGCTTCCCTTTGCTTTTTTTCTGATTGAATCGGGAGCGAAACGCTTGGGAGTGACTACCGTCAGGCCTTTTTCCTTAACGCATTTTTCAACCG
>JAKSQQ010000079.1 GCA_024404015.1 Clostridia bacterium | reverse complement strand
AAAAATGTATCCCCGAAATTTACGCCTGCCTTAAAGTTCTTTCACAAAGCAAAGAGGTATCTCCGGAGCTGAGAGCTCCTCTCTATTACGGCTCAATATATGCCGGGCTTGTAATCAACACCACCGGCACGGCATTTCCCCATCCTCTCGGCTACGTGCTGACGGAAAATTACGGTATTTCCCACGGAACTGCCTGCGCCGCATTCTTCGCTCCCTTCATTGACAGATGCCGTGAGTTTTCGCCCGAAAAAGCGGCGGCGTTTGAAAAGATGACCGAAAAAATTGAAGATGTTAAGAAGGTAATCGCATCCCTTACGGATATAGACGGAGTACACATTTCACCCGACGAAGCCCGTAAATACTCGGAAAGATGGGCATCGGCAGTACCGAAAAACTTCCTCTCCTCCCCCGGAGGACTCACAAGGGAAGAAGCAGAAAAAATGTTGATAATATAAGCAAAGAGCAGGCACTTACAGTCAGATAAGTGCCTGCCGTTTTTGTCAGTGAATAGTGAATAGTTCCGGGTCGATCGCTTCGCTCCGTTATTGTATTTACTCCGTTAAGATGAATCAATCGCAAACGGTTACAGGGCATTCCGCCCTGCTGTGTGTTCTGTTTTGGCTGGTTTTCGCTAAAATAATCAAGCGATACGCGCAGAAGATATTGTTGTAAGAACATACCAAACATCTTTAATTCCTATAATTAAAGCAGGCACCTATCTTTTGACAAGCGCCTGCCGTAAACCTTCATTATTCAGTTTGGTATGTTCTTACTCGATAGATTCAAGCAAAGCCAAGCGCAGAATATATCGGATGAAGAAATCGTCTTTGCGACCGAACACTCGTCCTCACAAGCTCCGTATCATTCGCGCCCGCGTAAAAGCGAACTCTCATTCACTCCGCTGCTCGTCCTCTCCCCAACAAGTTATCACTTGTCGGGGACCCCATATAGTACGGGGAGGGCGCAAAAACGATTAGGCAGAACTTATAATCATTTACCTTATTTTACAAAAATCAACGGGCTCACCTTTAAGGCAAGCCCGCTTTGTTATTTGTTTTGCCGTTCTTCGCCGATAGATTCAAGCGTTAGTAAGTTTAGAGGTTTGACGCTGTGCCATTACCAGCTTGGCATAAATTCCGTCCTGCAGCAGCAGTTCTCTGTGTGTACCAACCTCTGCAATCCTGCCTTTTTCAATGACTACAAGGCGGTCTGCATTACGCAGAGTTGATAATCTGTGGGCAATAGCGAAGGTGGTCCTGCCCTTGACAAGTCTTGAAAGTGCCTCCTGGATCGCCTCCTCCGTTTCGGGGTCAAGAGCACTTGTGGCTTCGTCGAGAATCAATATTTCGGGATTTCTGAGCACTGCTCTGGCAATGGAAATTCTCTGTCTTTCACCACCCGAAAGATTATGTCCGTCTTCACCTACGATGGTATTATAGCCGTCGCTGAGCTTGATTATGAAATCGTGGGCATTTGCCGCCTTTGCCGCCGCAATCACCTCGGCGGGAGTTGCGGAAGGTCTTGCATAGGCAATGTTGTCATAAACGGAGCCGGTAAATAAAAATGTTTCCTGGAATACGACACCGATTTTTTCGCGGTATTCACTCTGGCCCATTTTTCTTATGTCGTTTCCGCCTACGGTAATTGAGCCGGAATCTATTTCATACAAACGCATTACCAGGTTAATAAGAGTACTCTTACCTGCGCCCGAATGTCCCACAAGTCCTATCATTTCTCCCTGCTTCACCTCAAGATTTATATCCTTGAGTACGGGCTCATAGGGCTTGTAGCCGAACTGAACATCTTTGAATACGATATCACCCGAAAGGGAAACGGGAAGAGGATTTTCTCCCTCTTCAATATCCTGCTTTTCGTCAATGATTTCAAATATCTTGATAAGTGAAGTCATCACTTCGCCGAGCCGTCTGGGAATTGAGGACATCCATCTGAGAGGACCGTATATGTATGCAAGATAAAGACTGAATGCCAGCAGTTCACCTGCCTGAATTTTGCCCGAAAGCACCATTCTGCCGCCGAAATAGAGGACAAAAAATTCACCTATTCCCATAAGGAACGAAAGCAGAGGGAACACGAGAGCCCACATATGCTCGTTGCTGATTGATACCTGCGCCAGCTTCTTTGACGCATCGTCAAACTTTTGAATTTCCCGTTTTTCGTTACCGAAGGTCTTGACCACTCTGATGCCCTTTACAATATCGTGAAGAATGGAATTTGCTCTGGAATCGCATCTCCATTGTCTTTCGTAGCGTACCTTTATCCTTGCCCAGAATTTGTAAATTGCAAAAAGTACAACGGGAACGGGTGCAAGCACGATAAGTGTAAGAACGGGGCTGATTCTCAGTAAAATCACGAGAATTACCACAAACATTACGCATTTGTCAAGGAAATATATTCCCTGCTCCGTAATGAAATTCTTGACTTTTTCCGTATCGCCGGATATTCGTTTCATCAGGTCGCCCGAAGTTCTGGCAGACATTGAAGCCACGGAAAGACGCTGGGTCTTGTCATAGACGAGAACTCTCAAATCATTGGAAATATGGCCGCCGATTTTATTCGCTCTGCGGCTGCTGATTATATTGAATACTTTGCTGAGCACCTGGGTAATACCCATCATCACGGCGCAGAATATTATGCCCTTTACTCTCTCGTCAACGGGAAGTGCGGTGTTACTGAGATAACCGTCCACTATTTTTTCGTTGAAAACCGGCAGCAGCGCCATACAGATTGAGGAAAGCATTACGAATAATCCCGTAAACATCAATCCCGGCAGATAGGGTCTTGAAAGCTTTGCAAGTCGCTTGAAAAGATAGCTTTTTTCTGCGCAGAAAAGACAGGTGGTCATGCCCTTTGCATAGTGTCTGCCGCACTTGGGGCAGGTACGGAATCCCTCTGTGGAAATTTGGGTTTCCTCACCCGTTCTGAGATAATGATTTACCACCTTGCAGAATTCACCTATTTCCTCAACGCAGGTCATGGAAAATCTGCACACGGTGATGCTGTCCGATTTGTCAGGTGATGAATTTACGGGTACAAGCTCGGCGCTGCAGCATCCCACGTGGGAACGGAGCAGTATTTCCTCAATGCCTTCAAGGGAATGCTCAAAGAGAATTTCGTTTCCGCAAACGGCTGATATTTTATTATCCTTTGCCATAAGCTTACCGTGACAGAGAGTGCCGTCGGGCATCATATCAAAATGAACGGCTGTATCCATATTTTCACCACCTTTCCGTTTTATTCCTTATCAGTACAGATACGGGTCGAGCTGTCGCCTGCTCTTTGAATTTATCTTTTCGTAGTCCTCTATCCTGTATCTGTTTCCGTCAACGTCAATAAGGTCAAAGCCCTTGCCGTGATAACGGATGCTTCTTGTAATGTTCTTTACGGTAAAGCTCTTTTTGAAATCACCTATCATTACGTCAAAATAAAAATTACCGAATTTTTCCTTTACGGAAATTATCTGTGTAATAACCGGGCAGAAATATCTCTGTGAAAGCTCGTTTCTGATGAGCTTTTCCTGCTCCTCGCCGAAATCGGATATATTTTCAACTATACCGAGTTCCTTTGAGTCCATATCATAAACACAGATGTATGAGTCGGGCATTGTAAGGGGCATCGCCCTTGAGAGAATTACACGTTTGTATTCGTTTCCTTTGATTTTCGCTCCGAGAAATCCGGACGGGGTCGTGAAAAATTCACAGTCATCCTTGCCGAGATATTCCGTTTTAAGGGAATTTTCGGAAATGGTGCTTGAAAAATCAGCCGTATTTTTCTCAGTCATTGTCCTCCTCCTCTCCCGTTATTTCACCCTCGGCTCCGTCACCGATACCAATGGTTTTGAGCGCTTCGGACTGAATTTTGTATTGCTTGAAAAATTCGCCCCTTTGTCTGATAAGCTCACCGAAGGTGCCGTATTCACAGATTGTACCCTCGCTGATAACCGCCAGATAGTCGCTGTCACGAAGAGTTGACAGACGGTGGGCAATTGCGATTGTTGTTCTGCCCTTTGTGAGCTGATTGAGAGAATGCTGGATGTTTCTTTCCGTTTCCGTATCCATGGCGGCGGTTGCTTCATCAAGAATAAGAATCCTGGGATTCTGAATAATCGTACGGGCAATGGATATTCTCTGCTTTTCACCGCCGGAAAGTCTCTGTCCTCCTGCACCTACCCTGGTTTCGTAACCGTCGGGCAATTTCATAATATAATCGTGGGCGCAGGCGGCCTTTGCGGCGGCTATAACCTCGTCCATGGAAGCATCGGGCTTTGCATATCTTATATTATCCGCAATGGAGCCGATGAAAAGATATATATCCTGGGAAACAAGTCCGATATTCCTTCTTAATTCTCCCAATTTCAGATCACGTACGTCAATGCCGTCAATCTTAACGCTGCCCTCCTTGGCATCGTAAAGACGGGCAATCAGATTCGCGATGGTTGTCTTGCCTGCACCGGTTTTACCCACGATACCGAGCATATCTCCGGCATCAACGTGCAGAGAAAACTTTCTGATTACGGGCCTTGCCGGCTCATATTCAAATTCAAGCTCGTTTATTTCAATGTCGCCGCGCAGATTATCAAATCCGACGGCATTTTCCTTTTCCGTTATATCCGGCTCGGCATCGCAGATTTCAAACACTCTCTGTGCGGAATCGGCGCATCTTGCCCACCAGTTGGAAACCCATGAAAGGAAGCCGAAGGGTTCTTTAAGCATTTCAACATAGACGATAAAGCTCAGCAAAGCACCCGCGGTCAGCCCATCCGTACCCTTTGCGACCATAACGC
>JAKSQQ010000078.1 GCA_024404015.1 Clostridia bacterium | reverse complement strand
TGTACGGGGAATGAGTAAAACGGCTTAAAACCAAACACTATAATTTCCATAATAAATGCAGGCACTTACCTTCAGATAAATGCCCGCATATTAACAACTATTTCTTGTTTGGTTTGTTCTTCACCAAAATAATCAAGCAAAACAGAAGATTTTTATTCGGTGCGGAGTGCTACTACCGGATCCTTGCGTGACGCTATGCCTGAGGGAATAAGTCCCGCAATAAACGTCAGCACCATACTGATGACTACCAATGCGATTGCGCCCTCTGTGGGAAGCTGCGCAACATGAGGAATCGAGGTGAGATGCTTGATAATCATATTGATGGGGATATTCAGCAGCATGGTTACGCCTATACCGATTGCGCCGGAAACAAATCCTACGATAATCGTTTCCGCATTGAACACTCTGGAAATATCTCTCTTGGAAGCACCGATTGCACGGAGAATACCGATTTCCTTCGTTCTTTCAAGAACGGAGATATAGGTGATAATACCGATCATGATTGAGGATACAACCAGCGAAATCGCAACGAATGAAATCAGAACGTAGGAAATGATATTGACAATCTTTGTAACGGATTTAAGGAGAATTGCGATGTAATCCGTATATTTGATATCGTTTTTCTCGTTCTTGTCACTTGCGTTATATTCATCAATAATTGATGAAATCTTATCCTTGGACTCAAAATCAAGAGGATAAATGTTAATCTGTCTGGGCTGGTCAAGACTGCCTACACCTAAGATGTCCAGTGCCTCGTCATAGCTCTTTGCAAGGGGCTGGGGCTCTTCCTCTTCGGGCTCTTCCTCAACGGGCTCCTCGGGTTCTTCTGCGGGCATATTTGCCTCACCCTGTACCATGAAGTAGCTGATGAGCTTCAGCTTATCTTCTCTGCTGTACTTGCTCAGATAGCTGTATGCAAGGGAACCGGAAATGGGAATACCGCTCTGGGACATCATGTTACCCAGCATGGAGGTAAGCTCGGATTTTTCGGATGATGAAAGGCCATCCTTGAGCATAAGCTCAACAAGGCGCTTTGCCTGAGCCGCTTCGTTTCCGCTCATAGTGGCATCAATCTTTGCATAGATTTCCGATTCGGAAATGGCGGGAATAGAGTTGAGGTCGGGCATTGAAGGCGTTGCGGTGAAGCTTGCCTCGGGTGCTTTGCCGTCAAAATCAAGGGCAGATACGGTGGGAGCTTCCCATACCTCTGCCGCAGTTTCCTTTACGGCGGGCTCTTCCTTCTTATCTTCCTTATCCTTCTTTTCTTTCTCTTCTTCTACGGGGAAGGGAAGACCGGTGAATACGTCAACGTCGGGATTTGCCTTCTGCTGTTTTACGATTTCCGCTTCGTTTGTCTTATTTACAACGTGCTCAATGAGTGCTTCGGTATAACCGATACCGCCCATTGTGTTGACCATAACGGAATCGTCTGCGGGACGGATAATACCTACTATTTCAATATCTTCGGCATTGTTGATAAGCTTTGTAACGAATTTCTCGTCCTCGTGCTTGTCAACCCACTGCTTGGTTTCCTCGTCGTAATCATAATATTCGGGCTCGGTGATAAGCTTAAACTTCTTGCCTACGATTTCATCGTATTCAAGCACGAAGGACTCTTCGCTGACGGTTCCGCCCTGCATTAGACTGGTCATTGCTTCCATCATGTCATCGGCATTTGCAAGACCGAGACCGAGAACTGCAAGGGAGCTGATTTCATTATGCTTATCAATGATAAGGACTGCCTGATTGGGATTCTCAAAATCGTTCCATTTGCCTGCGATAAGGTCATACTGCTTCTTGACAAGCTCTTCGTTATCAACAAGCTCTATCCATGAATTGTACATTTCGGCGTAGGACTCCATGGTGGAGGTATCGATACCCATTGAGCCCAGATTCATATTGCCCATATATGCGCTCATAAGCTCAAGAATGGGGCTGGGATAAACCTGAGTAATGCCCTTTTCTTTGGTGATGGGTGCATAGATATTCATATCGCAGCTGTATTTATACTGGATTGAGCTTGCGTAATCCTTGATGTCGCTCTCTCCGCTTTCAATGAATTTCTTGAAGGAGGAAAGGTCGTTGCTCCAGATTGCCGCAGAGAATGAATTCGCAAGCTGTGAAAGCATGGTATTTGAATAAACCTTGTCCAACTCGTGATTTGCCTCGCCTGAGCCGCCGGGGGTCATTCCCGTCATGGCGGTCATTGCTGAGGAGGAGTCGGTGGTGGTTTTGTCAATGGTGATGGGGTAAGAGGTAAGGGTTTCCTGCTGAATTGAATCTATATATGCCTGGAAGCCCGATGAAAGGGAAAGAATAAGGGCGATGCCTATAATACCTATACTGCCTGCAAAGGAAGTAAGGAAGGTACGCATCTTCTTTGTAAGCAGATTGTTGGTGGAAAGGGAAAGAGCAGTAAGGAAGGACATCGAGGGCTTCCTGGCAGTTTCCTTCTTTTCCGTCTTTTTCTCTGCCGCAGAATCCGCTTTCTCTTCTGCCGCTTCGGGTTTATTCTCTTCTTCAACGCCGTCAAAGGGGTTGGTGTCATCGGTAATCTTACCGTCAATGAGACGAATAATTCTGGTGGAATATTCCTCGGCAAGCTCGGGGTTATGGGTTACCATTACCACAAGCTTGGTCTTGCTGATTTCTCTGAGAATATCCATTACCTGAACGCTTGTTTCGGAGTCAAGAGCACCCGTAGGTTCATCCGCAAGGAGGATTTCGGGGTTGTTTACAAGGGCTCTTGCAATGGCAACTCTCTGCATCTGACCGCCGGAAAGCTGGTTGGGCTTCTTATTAAGCTGATCGCTCAGGCCCACCTTATCGAGGGCATCCTTGGCTCTCTGCTTACGCTCTGCCTTTGAAACACCCGAAAGGGTAAGGGCAAGCTCAACGTTTGCAAGAACGGTCTGATGGGGGATAAGATTATAGCTTTGGAACACAAATCCGACCTTGTGATTACGGTAATTATCCCAATCACGGTCCTTGTAATTCTTTGTGGAAACACCTTCAATGATAAGGTCGCCCGAAGTATACTGGTCACGACCGCCGATGATATTCAGAAGAGTGGTCTTGCCGCATCCGGAGTGACCGAGAATAGATACAAATTCGCAGCTGCGAAAACTGACGCTGACACCTTTAAGAGCCGTTACGGAAGTATCCCCTGTGGGGTATTCCTTAACGATATCTTTTAACTGAAGCATATTCTGACTTCCTTCCGGAAAAAATTCTTGACAATTTGTGCTTTAGATGTTACATTTGTAACAGTTACAGATGTAACATAAATGATTCTATCATTTATTTATGAACAATTCAATAACACCATATCAAAAAGTTACATACGAGGCAAATTTGTAATGAGAAAGAGAAACGAAACGTCACGGCTTACAAGAGAATGCATCACCACCGCCCTGCTTCTGCTGTCGGAGGAAAAGGATTATGATGACATCACAATCACCGATATTACGGAAAAAGCGGGAGTTTCACGCATGGCGTATTACCGTCACTACAAAAGCAAGGATGAGATAATCGTCAGCTATCTTGCAGACGAGGGCTCTGCCTTTGCCGAATACATTTTGAGCCGGGAGCATACCCTCAGGGATATACTGATGATGGCGGGAAATTTCTTTTCGGATAACGTCATTCTCATCAAAGCCATTATCAAGGCAAATCTTATCAACGATTCTATGAGGGTCATGACCGATATTTTCAGCGGACTTTTTCCCGTTATCAAAACCGACGTGCGCACGGGATACGCCACCGGCTTCTATATAGGTGCCATTACCTCGGTTTTCAGAATCTGGCTTGAATCGGGAATGCACGAAAGCGTGGAGCAGATTGTGGATTTCATCTGCGAAAACATAGGTGAAAAGGTTGAACAGGAATATTACGAATTCAGAAACAAAAAAATACAACAATGAGAGCAAAAAGAAAACCCGGATTCAAATGAATCCGGGCATTTTTATTGCTTATTATTCCTCGCAGCAGTCACAGTCGTCACAATCGCATTCGCAATCGAACTCAAGGAGTGTGCCGCAGTTGGGGCATTCAAGCTTACCCTCGTCGAGGATTTCGTCGTCTATGCAGATAACTTCGCCGCATTCGGGACATTCAACATCGTAGAATTCTTCTTCGTCATCAAAGTCGTCGTCACAGCAGCAATCACAGTCATCGTAATCGTCTTCGCCGTCAATATATGCTTCGAGGTCTGCAAGATCCTCATCAACAGCGTCAAGCTGCTCTGCAAATACGTCGAGATCATCGTCAAGATCGTCAACCTCTGCAGCGATTTCGCCGAGAGTATTGATAATTGCCTTGAGAAGCTTATCGGTATCCTTGCTCTCGTCAAGCTTGATGCCGTCTGCAAGTCCCTTAAGGTAAGCAACCTTTTCTGTCATTGACATAGTTATTTCCTCCTTAAAAAATTCCGTTAAGAGCTTATGCTCTGGAAAGATATTCGCCTGTTCTGGTGTCGATAACGATCATTTCGCCTTCGTCGATGAAAAGGGGAACCTTAACCTCTGCGCCGGTTTCAAGAGTAGCGGGCTTGGTAGCATTGGTAGCTGTGTTGCCTGCAAAGCCGGGATCGGTCTGTGTAACCTGAAGAGTTACTGAAGTGGGGGGCTCAATACCGAAAACGTTGCCTTTGTAGGAAAGGATACGGCAAACGGTGTTTTCCTTAACGAACTTGAAGTTGTCGGGAAGAGTGTCTGCGCCGATGGGAGCCATGTCATAGGTTTCGGGATCCATGAAATAGTAGAGATCGCCGTCATTGTATGAATATTCCATTTCCTTGCGCTCAATATATGCGGTGGGGAACTTGTCGGTGGGGTTGAATGTACGCTCAACTACTGCACCGCCGATAACGTTTTTAATCTTGGTTCTTACAAAAGCTGCACCTTTACCGGGTTTAACGTGCTGGAATTCGATAATCTGATAAACCTGACCTTCCATTTC
>JAKSQQ010000077.1 GCA_024404015.1 Clostridia bacterium | reverse complement strand
ACCTGGCTTTCGTCCACGAAGCTGTGGTGTCCCATGCTGACGCCTTCGCCGTTGTCGTGAAGAGGCATATCAAGGGCTTCAACCACAAGGCTCATAAGGTCGTCAACCACGTCCGCAACGGGACCGTCGGTAACCTTCAGCTTATTCTTGATAAAATCAGGGCTTGTATACTTGAGGATTTTCTTTTCAATTGCATATCTGAAGCATCCTCTTGCATATTCCTCATAGTCGCTTTCCATAAGGGCAAGCTGGTCGTCATTATATCCGTTAATGAGCGAATCAAAATCGCACTCGTCAATGCCGTTGATTTCAAACTTGTATTCTTCACCGTTGTAGGTTGCCATACGGTATTCAAGAGGATATGCGGTAAGTGCCGTGGTAAGCACGTCGTAAACCGTATTGCCCTTTCTGCCGGTAAAGGAAGCAACGTCGTTGCCGTGCTCGTGGCCGGTAAATACCATTTTAATACCCATGTCACAGAATTTCTCTGCCATGTAATCGGTATTGCTGACGATAAAGTCCTTCATTATTATTCTGCCCAGGAAAAGATGCTCGAGAAGGGGATGATGCATCATATAAATGATTTCTTTGCCGTCCTTCTTTGCCTGCTTGACCTGTGCTTCAATCCATTTGAGAAGTCTGCCGTCAATACCGTCACCGTCGTTACCGGGATTAGTGGAATCAACACCGATAAGTCTGAAATTACCGATAATGTCGGTTACGTATGACGCAGTCTTATCGTCAACTACAAGGGCATTATCATAGCCGAATTCGGCATAATACTTCTTGAAATCCTCGGGTCTGCTGTTGAAATAATCGTGATTGCCGGGAACAACGTAAACGGGAACCCCGGTTTCCTGCGTAAAGGACCTGAACATCTGAGCAATTCTGAGATGCTGTTCCTCTTTTCCGGACCTGGTAAGGTCGCCGCAGATAAGAATAAACTGAGCACCATTTTCGGCGGCATCATAAAGAAACTGCTTTGTGATTGCGGTGGATTCCGAATAAAGATTGCCGGAGCCGTCTGCATGGAAATAAAGATTGCTCTCGGGGAAATTTACCTCAAGGGTTTCGGGAATGTCGTCAATGTGAGTATCCGACGCGACAGCGAATTTTACTGTTTCATCATCTGCAAATGATGAAAGACAAAGGGTACCTGCCACAAGCATGAGCGAAAGCAGTATCGCAATAAGGGATTTGAACGTCTTTTTCATATTATTTCTCCTTTATTCTGCTTTGAAGGAATACACCGAGCCGGGTACTATATCCGTGGTATCCACTCCCGAGGAGGCATACTCTCCGTCAATATAGAACGCCCAGTATTTTCCGTCTTTATCATAATCGTAGGTAACGGAGTTGACGGTCTTTACGTAAAGTCCGTACTGCCCTTCGTCGCCGTCAATAAGTCCCAGCTCCTGAAGAGCGTCTCCCACGGTGGATTTATCGGTATGGATTTCAAAATCCGTCTGTGTGCCGTCTGCATCAATAACCGCAAATTCAAACACCGTGTTTCCTTCTCCCATAACCGTGACCTCGGTATCGGTTTTCTTTTCCGCTTCGGTTGAGGATGTAGGGATTTTTGCCGAATTGGGCTCGGGAGCTTCGGTTTTACCGCATCCCGACATAATTAACGTCAGCAGTACGCAAATCACCGTTACGGTCACTTTTATTACTGTCCTTTTTAACTTCATATAAAAATCATCCTCTCAAGTGCTTTCTTTTTCCCAAATCAATTACTCTGACTATTGCGGGACTGAGCATCATATTTACCGCAAGCTCTATGAGGAAATTGCCTCCGATGAAGGCAATCAATATATATTTCCATACAGAATCATAGCCCGCACCCGATGACCATTCTCTGAGCGTATCAAAGAAAAATACACGGCAGAATAAAACGAATACTCCCGTATTAACCACGGGTGCCGTAAACGCCGCACCGAAGCAGGCAGCAGTCCTGCTTTTTGATTCAATCAATCTGTAAACCAGCGCCGAGAAAAATCCCGCCGTCATGCCTTTTACAAGAACTGTAATTATCGTTCCGGGGACCGATATGGCAAAAAATGCCGTGGCATCTCCGTTGAGCAAAACAACTGCTCCGAAAACCAGTCCCAGCCACGCTCCTGCACCTGTTCCGTATAGTGCCGCACCGACTACTATCGGAATGAGAACAAGAGAAATCTGGAAGACTCCGAATCTTATCATAACTGCCGACATCTGCAAAACAACGACAATCGCCGTAAGCAATCCGAGCCCTACCGCTTTCTTTGTTGATTCTTTCATATTAAATTCCTCCTGCTGCTGTTCCGTATGGATACAACGCTCCTTCATTATACTCATTTTCGGCAGTTTTTTCAATATATTTGACCGCAAAAAATATTTATGATAAATTTAAGATAATTCAAATACTTTTTGATTTTGCTCCGTTATGATATTTGAAGGAGGTGAGAGAATGACAAATCACGAAATCAACAACCTGATAAAGAAAATTGCCCTTGGAGATATGACTGCTCTGGAAGAGCTTTATAAAGGAATGAGCAAGCCGGTGTATTTCTACGCGTTGCGTCTGACCGGTAATCCGGATACCGCAGAGGACGTTATGCAGGATACTTTTATCTCCGTTATGCGCAGTTCGGCATCCTTCCGTGCCGGGGAAAAGGGCTCAAGCTGGATTTTTACCATTGCCAAGAACAAGGCCATTGATTTATCAAGAAAAAACAGAATCAATACGGCTATTGAGGAAGCGGAAAATACAGCGGATAACACCGAATATATCAATCGCTCCGACGATAGACTTACGGCTTTGAAAATGCTTGATTCCCTTAACAAAAAAGAACGTGATATTGTTATGCTGAGACTTTTCGGCGATATGACTCTCACGCAAACCGCAAAGGAACTGAATCTGCCGAAAGGCACTGTATTCTGGACCTACAGCAACGCAATCAAAAAGCTGGGTAAAATTTATTCCGGAGGTGAGCAGAATGAAAAGTAAGCTTGAGAAATCACTTAAAGAAAAAGCATATAAATCAGTGCCCGACAAATGGGACGAACTGAAAAAAGAGATATCCGAAGCAGAAACAAAACCCGAAATTCCCGTAAAACGTAACCAAAAAATAAACGTTAAACCGTATATCGCTGCCGCCGCATCAATTATCGTCATAATCGGATGTGCAGTTGGAATCAAAACAGCAAAAAATCATCGGATAAAGATTGCTCCCGAAGGCATACAGACTGACGGCTCCGCTGTCATCAGTTTCACCGACGAAAACGGTAAAATTGAAACTACGATTGCTCATAAGGTAAAAGGGGAAAGCGATTTATATGTTGACGATAAGGGCAACAAGTTTTATATTGACGGCAACACAACGTCAATCGTATCGGCAGAGTCTGATAATACAAAGCCGAAAGCATCGGATAATACTTCAAAGTCAGCCGAATCCGCAACAGAAAACCTTATTGTCTCAACTACCGCCGCATTAGAAACAGGATTGGAAAAGGACAACAGCTGGAGCAAATGGTCTCTGCCCTCAAGATTCAACGTGTTAAATTATAACGGCAAAGAATATGTTTATACGGGTGAACGTTACGAAAGCCGATACAATTTCAGAAATCCGACCGTATTAAAAAAGAACGTTACGCTGAAGGCAACGGACAATCTGGATAAGGAATTCACTCAATCCGTTAATATTGTTTCCCTTCAGGGCTTCGGAACGGATTTCGTAATCGGTGTAAAATTCCCCCTGCTTGATTATCCCGTCGCCTATATGAATGTCAGCTATCAGCCCGAAACGCTTGCCGGGATGATGGAGGACCTTGACTGGGATAATACGGTCACCTACGAGAGAATTCATACTCTCGGTGAGAGAATTGATATGCCGGTTTCACCCAAAGATGTTTCCGCCATGCTGAAATCCGGGAAAAATGCACCGAATATCCAGACAGAACCCGGCGGAAGATATTTGACAATCACCGTAGACCTTAACGAATTGAACGTGGTCGGTAAATACTTCAGAATATATGAAAGCGGGTACGTTACGACCAACATCATCGGTTACCGATACTGTTTCAACATAGGAACAAAGGCAGTAGCCGATTATCTGATGAAAAGCTATAATATGACCTTCGCGGAGCTGGATAAAATTGACAAAGCTTCTCCTGCTCAGCCCGTAACCGATTCCGAGGGCAAAACAACGGTTCCGAGAGAAGATACGGTTACAATAACAACAAAAGGATATTTCGGAAGTATTCCCGAATAAATAAAAAATTCCGCTGAAAAGGATGGTTTCCTCTTCAGCGGATAGTTTATTTTACAGCGATGCAAGTGCCTCTTTGTCAATGGTAAGGTCAATCTTTTTGTAGTTGTTTTCCGCATCAAAAAGATACACTTTTTCTTTGCCCGAAACAGTAAATATTTCCCTCTTATCACCTAAAAAACTGATAACGGCACCGTTTTCAATGGCAATGCTTGACAGCTTCCTTGTTTTTGCAAGGTCCTCAAAGGGCATCCATTCGGGACTGTCAAAATGAGGACACATACAATAGGGGATAAAGCCAAGGGGCTTAATGAATTCAAAGCTGTCATCGGGGCCGTCGTTGTCATAGCTTTCTTCAAACCAGAACATTGCGCCTGCGCATTTACCCGAAAGAACGGTTTCTTTTTCCTCAAAAACCTCACGCAGATATTTATCCGCTTCCTTCTTTTTGCAGATGTGAATGGGGAAGGTGGAATTTCCGCCGGGCATAAAGATTATGTCTGCCCATCTGATTTTCTCCGCCATCTCTGCCTGAGAATCATCAAAATAGCGTAAAACCTCAATTTCGCATCCAAGCGCAAACTGCTTATCAATATACTTTTCGCTGTATCCGCCAAATCCCGAAGGCATATAAAGATAATTCGGGTGCTCTTTGCCTGTCAGAGAATACAGATAGCGGGCAAGCTTCCATTCGTGGGCGGGCTCAATATCAAAGCCGCCGCCTATTGCAACAACATTTCCCATAATTACTCCGTTTTGATTTAATGTATATTATAACTCTGCAACAAGCTCGATTTCGCAGAGAACACCCTTGGGAAGTGACTTGACCGCAACGCAGGAGCGGGCGGGATTGCAGGTAAAATACTGAGCGTAAACTGTATTGAAAGCGGCAAAGTCAGCCATATCTGCAAGGAAGCAGGTGGTTTTTACCGCCTTATCAAGGGAAGTGCCTGCCGCTTCGCAAACTGCGGCAAGATTCTTGCAGGATTGATGTGCCTGCTCTTCAATGGTAAGGGCATCAACATTTCCCGTTGCGGGGTTAATGGGAATCTGACCGGAAGTAAAAAGGAAACCGTTGGCGGTAATTGCCTGGGAATAAGGACCGATTGCGCCGGGGGCTTTGTCTGTCTTAATATAATTCATAACTATTCTCCTTAAATTTATTTATTCAATAATAATACCAATCCGCAATAATTTCAAGTGGGGAGTAAGAGATGAATTATAACGGGCAACCGTTGAGTGTATTGCGACCGAACGAGGAATACTTTGTGTATTCCGATTGTGGGCAACGAGTCAAACGCCCTCTATTTGGCAATATTAATACCGATTAGAAAATATCAGCCGAGCGGAGTGAGCTGAAACGCAATTTATATTTTGTCTCAGAGTAGTCGGATGCAAGGCGACCGAACGAGGAATACTT
>JAKSQQ010000076.1 GCA_024404015.1 Clostridia bacterium | reverse complement strand
CCTCAAAACTTACATTATTTAGTTTGGTATGTTCTTCCTCAAAATAATCAAGCGAAAATCAGTTCTTGATGACACCCATGATTACCTTTTCACCGTTAATGTCAAGCTCAGCAGTATAGCTTCCGCCTTCACCTGCAATAATATCGGTTGCAAGTACGTCATCTGAAATGTCTGCCTTATTTGCTTCAAGGATGGAGGCAATCTTATCGTTGCCGGATACGTAAACCTTAATAGTATCCATAACTTCAAAGCCGGCCTTTTTACGCATATCCTGAATCTTGGAGGTAATCTCTCTTACGAAGCCCTCTTCAATGAGTTCATCGGTAAGGTTGGTGTCAAGGACTACGGTGATACCGTTGTCGCTTTCTGCCTGATAGCCCTCTTTCTGTACGGTTTCAATGAGAAGATCCTCGGGAGCGAGGGAAATTTCATTGCCGTCAATATTGAGAACGATAGCGCCGTTACTGTCAAGCTCCTTCTTTGCTTCGGAGCCGTCAAGGGACTGGAGAGCATTACGGATGCCGCCCAGAAGCTTGCCGTATTTGGGTCCGAGAGTCTTGAGCTGGGGCTTGAAGCTGTATGAAACGTATGAGGATGAATCGTTTACAAATTCAACGCTCTTGATATTCAGCTCATCTTCAACTATTTCAAGATATTCCTCGGGAAGCTCACGGGGAACACCTACGTACATCTTGCCCAGGGGCTGTCTGTTCTTGATATTTGAGGTATTTCTTGCGGCTCTGCCGAGAGCAACAACATTGAGTACCTCATCCATATATGCTTCAAGTTCCTTGTCGATGAGTTTTTCATCGGCTGCGGGATAATCGCAAAGGTGAATGCTGGCGGGAGCATCCTTATTGACTGAACATACAAGATTCTGATAAATATCCTCTGTCATGAAGGGAATCATGGGAGCGGCAAGCTTGATAACCGTTTCAAGAGCAGTATAGAGAGTCATATAAGCGTTAACCTTATCTTCGTCGCTGTTCTGCTTCCAGAAGCGTTCTCTGCCGCGGCGGACATACCAGTTACTCATTTCATCAACGAAGGTCTGAAGGGCTCTTGCGGCTTCGGGAATGGCGTAATCGGAAAGATAGCCGTCAACCGTACAGATAAGAGTATTCAGACGGGAAAGAAGCCACTTATCCATAATGGAAAGCTTGGAGTAATCAAGAGTATGCTGAGTGGGATCGAATTTATCTATCTCTGCGTAGAGAATATAGAATGCATAGGTATTCCAAAGAGTACCCATAAACTTACGCTGACCTTCAACAACTGCCTTATCGTGGAAACGGTTGGGAAGCCAGGGAGCTGAATTGGTATAGAAATACCAGCGGATTGCATCCGCGCCGAGATTTGCAAGAGCATCAAAGGGGTCAACCGCATTGCCCTTGGACTTGGACATCTTCTGACCGTTTTCGTCCTGAACAAGGCCGAGAACGATAACGTTTTCGTAAGGTGCTTTATTGAAGAGAAGAGTTGAAATAGCCATAAGAGAGTAGAACCATCCGCGAGTCTGGTCAACTGCCTCGGAAATGAACTTTGCAGGGAACTGCTGTTCAAACTTCTCTTTATTTTCAAAGGGATAATGGTGCTGTGCAAAGGGCATTGAGCCGGAGTCATACCAGCAGTCAATAACCTCGGGAACTCTCTTCATCTGCTTGCCGCACTTCTCACACTTAATGGTAACGGCATCAATAAACGGACGGTGAAGCTCAATATCATCGGGACAGTTGTCGCTGAGCTCTTTCAGCTCTGCGATTGAGCCGACAGAATGCTTATGACCGCATTCGCATTCCCAGATATTGAGAGGAGTACCCCAGTAACGGTTACGGGAAATGCCCCAGTCCTGAATATTCTCAAGCCAATCACCGAAACGACCCGTACCGATGGATTCGGGAATCCAGTTGACCGTCTTGTTATTTGCAACAAGCTGATCTCTGACAGCCGTCATTTTGATAAACCAGGATTCTCTTGCGTAGTAGATGAGAGGAGTGTCACATCTCCAGCAATGAGGATAATCGTGCTCTACCTTGGGAGCACTGAAAAGGATGCCTCTGCCGTCAAGCTCCTTGAGCACCTCGGGGTCACAGTTGATTGCACCTGCCTCGATTTCCTTCTGTGTGGGCTTTGCTCTCATTCCGGCGAAGGGAGTTTCGTCCTTCATTACGCCGTGCTCGTCAACCATCTGAACGAAGGGAGCGTCATATTTACGGCCTACTCTGGCGTCGTCTTCACCGAAGGCGGGAGCGATATGGACGATACCGGTACCGTCTGACATGGTTACATAATCGTCACAGTAGATAAAGAATGCCTTTTTGCCCTGCTTATCGGCACAATCCTTTGCGCACTGATAAAGGGGCTCATATTCTTTGTATTCAAGGTCAGTACCTACGTATTCCTCAAGGATTTCGTAAGCGGGTGTACCTTCTTCTCTCTCAATACCGCCGAGAACCGTATCAAGAAGTGCCTTTGCCATAATGTAGGTAAAGCCGTCAGCCGCCTTGACCTTAACGTAGGTTTCGGTGGGATTTACGCAGAGAGCGATATTTGATGCAAGAGTCCAGGGTGTAGTAGTCCATGCAAGGAAATAAGCATCCTCACCCTTAACCTTAAAGCGGACGATTGCAGTACGCTCTTTGAGCGTTTTATATCCCTGAGCTACCTCGTGGGATGACAGAGGTGTACCGCAGCGGGGACAATAAGGAACGATTTTGAAGCCCTTATAAAGAAGGCCCTTATTCCAGATTTCTTTAAGTGACCACCATTCGGACTCGATAAAATCGTTATGATAGGTAACATAGGGTTCATTCATATCAGCCCAGAAGCCGACAGTACCTGAGAAATCCTCCCACATACCCTTGTATTTCCATACGCTCTCCTTACAGAGCTTAATGAAGGGCTCAAGACCGTATTCCTCAATCTGCTCCTTGCCGTCGATACCGAGAAGCTTTTCAACCTCAAGCTCAACGGGAAGTCCGTGGGTATCCCAGCCCGCCTTACGGGGAACGAAATTACCCTTCATGGTCTGATATCTGGGAATCATATCCTTGATTACTCTTGTAAGCACGTGGCCAATATGGGGCTTGCCGTTTGCGGTGGGAGGTCCGTCATAGAAAGTATATGTGGGACAACCCTCTCTGATTTTCATGCTCTTTTCAAAAATTTCATTCTTTTTCCAGAAATCAAGTACCGCTTTTTCTCTGGTTACGAAATCAAAGTTTGATGAAACTTTTTCGTACATATATAAATTCCTCCGAAAATAAATTACATATCATATTCACGGATAAAAGCATCAACGAAAATAACGCCCATATCCATGGCAACAAGCTTTGTCACGCCGTCTCTCGTGATGAAGGTCATCCCCTCACCCTCTCCTCCCGTAAGATTACGGTCAAGGAATTTTTCCACGCTGCCCGTGGCTGTATCAATCTTATAGATTGCCTGAGAATCGTCATTGGTGGCGGCATACATGAAGCCCTCAAAGAATTCGGCACCCTGAATTGAGGGAACAGACTCCGAAAGAGGTACCTCCGAAACGAAGCTCATATCATTTGCCGTATCGTAGCAAAGAAGCTTTGTGGGCTTCTTGGAATGATCGGCACACCAAAGGCAGCCGGTTTCGGGGTCAACGGTGACCCAGGGCATACCTCTTGTGATTACTTCGTCATCCATAATGAAATAATTCTCAAGCTGAAGGGTGTCTGCATCAAACACGCCGACGATGGGATAATCCCACACCTTACTGTCCTCCATACCGGCATATATCTTGCCGTTATAGTAACTCATACCGCCGATATGCTTGATACCGAGCTCCTTTAATTCATCGGGAATGGCAGAAAAATCAGCGTTGATAAAGGTCTTTGCGTCATCCTCTGTCTTGATAAGCGTGGTCTTGGAAGAGAAATAAAAGTGTTCGCCGTCGCAGGCGATACCCTGAGAACGGAAATAAGCTCCGATACCCACAACGTTGGCAATTACCTTGTCATTTCTCTTGCCGAGGGTAAAGGCATCAAGGCCGTAGGTAAGCCCCGAAAGAGGGATAAAAATAACCGACATTATAACGGAAACGATTCTCACTAAAATGACCGTGAAGCTGCTCAAATCATCCACCTCTCCCGATTGCAAAGTAAAACACGGAATATTTTAACAGTATTTTATTATAAAATCAAGAGAAAAATGGCGTAAACCCAAATTCGGTTTTTCACAAGATTGACAAGAGGGAAAAATGAAATTATAATTGAAGCATCAATTACGGAGGTGGAAAAATGAAAAAGATTATTTCCGTTTTACTTGCCGCAATCATGCTCCTTTCCCTTTGCAGTATCGCTCTTGCGGACGAAAGCGGTAAACAGCTTAAATTCAATGACGGCAAATTCAAAATACTTATGCTTACCGATACCCAGGATGACCAGTATCCCGCTTATGATATGCTGAATTTGGTCTCCCTTTCCATAAAGGAAACAAATCCCGACCTCATCATCTTCACGGGTGACCTTGTGGAGGACTCCAGAATCGGAGATTTATTTATTGACGATCAGCCCTTTAAAGAGGGTACCGAAGTCAAAGACGGTGACAAGTGGCTTGAAAACGTAAGAACAGCTTCCAAAGCGGTGCTTGACATTTTTGAGGAAAGCGGTGTTCCCTTTGCGCTTGCCCAGGGTAACAACGACCATAATTGCACCACAAACGACAACTGGCTTGACATTTATTCACAGTATTCCAACTGTCTTGTTACGGACATGAGCGAAGACAAGGACGGCAGAATCGACTATAATCTTCCCATTTACGGCAGTGACGGAAGCATGAAGTTCAATCTTTGGCTTCTCGACACCGGCAGAGGCGGTCTTTCCTCAGAATCCCTTGAGTGGTATAATGAGAAATGTGCCGAAATAACCGAAGCAAACGGCAGTCCCGTGCCTGCAATGGCATTCCAGCATATCCACATGGCAGACGTGGGCAACCTCTTTATTGAATGCAGTCCCTTTGAAACGGGTGCTACCGCAAGCGGCTCAAGGTTCTATAAGCTTGACAGAACAAAAGCTACGGGCAAAAATTTCTTTGCATATCCTCCCTGCGAGCCAACCGCCGAATTTAAGGCGTTCAAGGAAAACGGCGACGTAATCGGTGCATATTTCGGTCATCAGCACGTTGAGGGCTTCGCGGGTACGGTTGACGGCATCGAGCTGGGCTTCACCTACGGAGGTGAAATGGCGAAAATGGGTCCCTACGGCTGCCGTCTTATCACTCTCCACGAGGATGACGTAAAATCCTTTGACAACGAATGCTATACCTACGAAGGCAGTGTAAAGCTGAATAACGCCCGTTTACAGCTTCAGGAGGACAAGGAAGAGAAAAATCTCGGATTCTTCATTCAGTTCTTCAGATATATCAGAAATTTCATTTTCAGCATGGTAAGCGTAGTAATTGATTTAGTCGCATAATTCCGACAAACAAGTAAATCTGTATTATTGACATTCCACCTTGTATAGTATAATATATAGGGTGGAATTTTGTTTCGGAGGATGAGAGAATGAATGACGTAAATGAACTGTATAAACTCTGGCTTGAAGGCACGGCAAAGGATGCCGAAACACACAAGGAGCTTGAATCAATCGCGGGAAACGATGACGAAATCCTTGACAGATTTTACCGTAATCTTGAATTCGGTACAGCAGGTCTCAGAGGCGTTCTGGGTGCAGGCACAAACAGAATGAACGTATATACGGTAGGTCAGGCAACTCAGGGACTCGCCGACTATCTCAACAGCAAATACGAGTCATCATCGGTAGCAATCGGTTACGATTCAAGAATCAAATCCGACGTATTCGCAAAGCAGAGTGCCGCCATACTTGCGGCAAACGGAATCAAGGTCTATCT
>JAKSQQ010000075.1 GCA_024404015.1 Clostridia bacterium | reverse complement strand
CGCCTTATATTTCCTCCCTTCTGCAAAGCATGAGAGAGGGACTGAAATATCTGTATCGCGGTTCCGAAAGCTTCGGAAATGAAAACGGAAACATGCTTAACAACATTCTTCCCGACGTTTTTGACATAGTCAACGAGGATTGCTTTGATGAAAGCAGGTATGAATATGCCGTGAAGCTGACGGGAAAAGATGACATTGAAAAGAAGTGCCCATGTACAGATGTTCGTGATATATCGCAGCTGCTTGACGGGATACTGCCCTGCAAGGTAACGGGAGGTCTGCACAATATAATAAACAAAACCGAAGCGGGCAGATATTATCTTACGATATTCAACAACACGGGTATTATCCGCAGCGTTGAAAAAGGCGAAATAAAAATGAAGGAAGCGGAAAAAACCGTTTTCGTTCAAATCAAGGACAGCAGACAGCTTACAATGCTTGAGGGAGATTCCCGAATCTCCGCTCACGGTGACGGGTATTACGTCACGGTACCCGCAGGCGGTTTTTTCTTCGGAAGCTTTTAACTTGAATAAAATGGAGGCATTAAAATGGCAGTCATTCTAAAAAAAATAATAAGTGTGCTGATTTCTCTGCTTACGTTTATTTCTCCCTCTGCACCGGAATTTTTCGGCCTGCCTAAAAAAATCAGCGATAAAGAAATCGACATGAGCAAATTCACCATGACCTGGAGTGATGAATTTGACGGCAATGAAATCGACAGCTCCAAATGGGGCTCCGAATGGTGGGTAGTAAAGCGTAAGGGGGGCTACTGGCACGAGGATATGGCAAGAGTCGAAGACGGTAATCTGATTATTTCGGCTCAATATTTATCCGAACCCCTTGAAAACCGCTACTATGAAAAATGGCACGATCAGATTGATTTTGACGAATACGGCCCCGGTTACTATTCAACCATACTTACCACCCGTAATAAATTTGAACAATGCTACGGTTACTATGAGGTAAGATGTATTCTTCCCGCAGGTACCGGACTCTGGTCCTCCTTCTGGATGATGAACGAAGGCGTTTACAACGTTGACGGCTACGGCGACGACGGCACGGAGGTAGACGTATACGAATCCATGAACTACAAGGACCATTGGTGGGGATGCGACAGCGTAGTAACGGGTATTCATTATGACGGTTACGCAGAGGGTCATAAAAAGGCCTCCATCGGTAACTATTTCATGGATAACAATCCATACGAGGAATACAACACTTACGGTGTTGAATGGAACGAAGACGAATACATTTTCTATATTAACGGTCACGAAACCGGCAGAATCAGCGAGGGCGGTGTTTCCGACAATCCCCAATATCTGCTTCTTTCCGTTGAAATTGCGGGAGAAAACGGAATTGCCGATGCAGACAGACACGGTACGGGCAAAATCACCCACACTCCCGAAGAAAACTGGCCCGTAGAATTCAAGGTGGACTACGTAAGATGCTACCAGTATAACGACCTGCTCACTAAATAACCAAACAGGAGCTGAACAAAATGGACTTCAAAAAAATATTGATAGGGATTCTTTTACTTTTACTCGCGGCGGTACTGATTTTCGTCGGCAGTATGTTCTTCTACTACCCCCACTATCTGAAAAACAAAACAACCGTAAAGGCGGAAGATATTTCAGACGGTCAGATACGGGTTATGAGCTGTAACGTCAGATGCCTTAATCCTCTTGATTTCGGCAAAAAGAACTGGTTTTACAGAGCAGACCTGCTTCTGAAAAACATACAGAAAAACGCTCCATCCGTAATCGGATTTCAGGAAGCCACAAAATGGCAGTATTCCTACCTTGTTGACTCCATGCCGGATTACGACTCCGTAATCACTTACCGTGACAAGGCATTCAATTCCGAGGGCTGTCCCATTTTTTACCGTAAGGACTTATATAAGCTCATTGATAAAAATTCCTTCTGGCTTTCCGAAACTCCCGAAGAAATGAGCAAGGACTGGGGAGCCGCCTGCTACAGAATATGCAGTTACGTTATTCTTGAAGAAAAGACAAGCGGAAAGCAATTTGTTGTTTTCAACACACATCTTGACCATATCAGCGACGAGGCAAGAATCAAAGGCATCGATGTTGTGCTTGACAAAATCGAGCAATTCGGCTCTCTTCCCTCCGTCATCATGGGAGATTCCAATGCATACGATGACTCCGAAACCTACAGACGCGCTACAAAAAATTTCCTTGATGCAAAGTATCAGACGAAAAATCCCATGACGGGAGTAACCTATCAGAACTGGGGAGAAATAACCGACAGAGGAAGCATCGATTACTTCATGATATCAAAGCAGGGCATTAAAGTGGATGAATATAAAATCGTCACCGATACCTATGACGGTGTATATCCCTCAGACCATTTCCAGATATTTACGGTACTTGAGCTTACCGACGGAAAGGCAGAATGATATGAAACGGGAATACGTACTCACCGACTTCGGAGTTGAAGCCCACAGTAATGAATTACAGACGGAAAAAATCCAGCGTGTATTTGATATGTGCCGTGACAATGGCGGAACGGTAATCGTTCCCGAAGGCACGTTTTACACGGGCGGACTGCGTATGTGGTCGGACACAACGCTTTACCTGCAAAAGGGAGCAAGGATAATCGGCTCGGACATATGCGAGGATTACCCGGTATTTGAAGTGCCTGAGGGTGTCGAACTGCGCACGGATATGGAAATGATATCGCAGTATTTCAGCGGACGTTCCTGGAAGGAATACCACAGGGCGATTCTTTCCGTTTACGGCGGCAAGAACATTGCCGTCATAGGCGAAGAGGACACGCTCATTGACGGAAACGACTGTGCCGACCCGAAGGGCGAAGAGGGCTACCGCGGTCCCCACGGAATGATGATAACAAATGTTGAAAACATCACGCTGAAGGGATATACCATAGCAAACAGCGGCAACTTCATGCATCAGGTCGACAACTGCAGAAACATTACCGTGGAAAACGTTACCTGCCTGGGCGGCTCAGACGGAATACACCTGCATTGCTGTAAAAACATCACCATTGAAAACTGCGTTTTTCATACCGGTGACGACTGCATTGCGGGAATCAACATGGAAAATCTCACGGTAAGAAACTGCGAGCTGAATACGTCCTGCGACATTTTCAGAGCGGGAGGTTGCCATTTTCTCATTGAAAACTGCCGTATGTGGGGCCCCGGTGAATATCCCCACAGACAGACCGTGGTGCAAAACAGAGGCACCGATGCCGTCAGAAATAAAAATAATACCCTGCCCAAGGAGCAGGGAAGACACAATCTTGAATGTGTTTTCGTTCATTTCTCAAGCATTGATTATCCCAATGCCGAGCCGTTTCACGATATTGTTTTCAGAAACTGTACCGTAGAAAACGCAGACCGTTTTCTCTGGTATGAGGCAGACGGAAACCTCCTCCAGACAGGAACTTATCTGAAGGACATGACACTTGAAAATGTTGAAATTAAAGGACTTAAGGCCGTTTCATGCGTAAAGGCATCCGAAAAAGCGCCTTTTACCGTTACTCTGAAAAATGTAAGCGCATCATTCCGTGACGGCGTCAACGACAACGTTCTCTTTGACGGAAAAGACAAAAATACCAAGCTGAATTATATCGGATAAAGGTAAGTGATAATATGTTTCTGAAGGTTATGACTTTCAATATCCAGCACTGTAAAAATTACAGAACGGGTAAAATTGATTTTGATATATTTGCGGATGCAATAAAATCCGTAAACGCAGATATTATCGGTCTCAATGAAGTAAGAGGAAAGGGCGAAAATCCCGATTTTGAAGCTCAGGCAAAAATACTTGCCGAAATGACGGGTCTGAATTATTTCTTCGCCCCTGCCATAAACGTAAAAAACGGCGGTCCCTACGGCAATGCAATACTGTCAAAATATCCCGTTAAGAAGGCAGAAATCATTATTATTCCCGACCCTGCGGAAAAGAAATATAACGACAGCTACGAGACAAGATGTGTTCTCAAAGCGATAATTGACGTGGGATGCGACGTTACGGTCCTCGTTACACATTTCGGCCTTAATCCCGATGAGGAGGAAAATGCTTCTGAAACCGTATTGAAAAACGTTACGGATGAAAAATGCGTTCTCATGGGGGATTTCAACGTCCTTCCCGATTCCGTGTATCTCAATCCCATCAGAGAAAGAATGACAGATACGGCGGATAATCTCGGTTACACCCTTTACAGCTTCCCTTCGGACAAACCGGACGTAAAAATAGACTATATTTTCACAAGCAAGGAAATTCAGACGATTTCGGCGGAAATTCCCGCAATGGTAGTTTCGGACCACAGACCTTATATCGCCGTTTTGGAAATATAATTTCACAAAAGTATTGCAACGGATGAAATATAAGATTATTATTATCGTATACACATCGGAAAAGGAGACAGTTAAATGAAAAAATTGATTTGCACTCTTCTGGCTACAATTTCCATTCTTACTATCTTTACCCTTCCCGCTTTTGCAAAATACACGGCAGTAACCAACGTAAATGAGGCGTGTCAGTATATTCACAGCGCTCACTCTCTCATTACCATTAAGCCCGCCACCCTCTATCAGAACGGCAAATATCATACGGTTTATACCATAGCGTTAAAGGGTTCCAATATGTCATGGAACAAGGAAGACCTCAATAATATGCAGTCCTGCATCAAAGCCGGTCTTTCCCTTGACAATGTTTACTTTGACGAACTGAAAAAGCAGGCACTCGAAAGCATCCCCGATGGCTCCGATATTATTCTCATGGGACACAGTCTCGGAGGAATGGTTGCCCAGCAGTTTGCCGCCGATAAAGAAATAAAGGAAAAATACAACGTTGTCAACATTCTTACCATGGGCTCACCCTATATCGTTCTCAAGGACAGAATGGGCGACATTCACAGAATGGTTGATAACGGCGACGTCATTCCCTATCTCAGCACGGCAGTAATAGGCAATGGGTATCTGGGCAATTATACACTTGAATCCAACGGCTATTTCGGCAGACCCAACAGTGCCCACAATGAATCCTATGTTTCCGGTGAAAAGTGGCTTCAGTATGACTGCTTCGGAATCAAGGACGGAAACACGAAATTTATCATCTGGTAATCACGAAAAAAATTACTCCCCGACAAATCGGGGAGTTTTCTTTTACTTATTGCGATTTTATTGTGATTTCTTTTCCTTGCTGCGTATGCAGAACCAAACCGTAATTCCCACGGTAAGCATTATCAGATTGATGACGTATACCGCCATAACGTACCATTTTACAGATTCGTACCAGGGAGCGTCGTTTGTAAAAATCGTAATCAGTTTACTTGTCACGCCCGCAATATATCCCAGCCAAATGAGAAAATAAAAAAGAATGCTTGCACCCTTTGTGGATTTAGAGCGGATAAGCTTTGAAATATTAACAGGCCAGGAAATGCCGAAGCATAAAAGCATGACCATTTCAAGTACGGCGGAAACAGAAGTCATATCATTACCCTTTCCGAAATCAAGTTTTTCACAAATTATATTCCCGAGGGGTACTTTTGTCAACGGCAACAGATTACAATTCACTTGAAATTATCCCGCTTTGCAAGTATAATAAAGCAAATATAAGGGAGGAGACAGATATATGTTCACAAAAAACAACACCATAATCAACATATATACTGCGGATGTTTCTCCTCTTGAGGACGATGCACTTTTTGAAAAAGCATATCAGCTTGTATCGGAAGAGCGCAAAAAAAAGACGGACAGAATGAAGCAAAAAAAGGACAAAATGCTTTCTCTCGGTGCGGAATGTCTGCTGATTTACGCCTGCCGTAATTTCGGCATAGATTACGATAATGAAGAAATCCTGCAAAGCGAATATTCAAAGCCCTGCTTTGCAAATACTCCCCTTTTCTTTAATCTTTCACATTCCGAAAGCAGGGTAATGTGTGTTATGGCAGACACCGAGGTGGGATGCGATACGGAAAAAATCGGCAAAGCGGATATTAAAATCGCAAAGCGTTTCTTTTCCGAAGAAGAATACACTATGCTTGAAGAATGCGAAACGAAAAAAGAGAAGAAGGATTTATTTTACAGACTATGGGTGCTTAAAGAAAGCTTTATGAAATGCACCGGACTCGGCTTTCATATTCCCCTTGATTCCTTTTCAATCATTCCCGGAGAAACCGTAAAAATAAAGCAGTC
>JAKSQQ010000074.1 GCA_024404015.1 Clostridia bacterium | reverse complement strand
TTGTATGAGTCAGGGTTGACGTACCTACGTTAACGACAATACGCATAGTTTACCTCCGGGAAAAAACGATTTGGATTATTATAGCACAAAATGAACCGTATTTCAATTATTATAATTGACTTACGGTCACGAAAGTGATACATTAGGGGATACATCGGGAGATGTATTGAAATGAAAGAAGAGATATATCATGATTTACGATAATATCAGAAATCTGAGAGCTTATTCCGGGGTAATTCCTCATGCAGAGGAAATTGCCGATTATATTGAAAAAACGGATTTTGAGGCAATGGAGCGCAAGGGCGGTTTCCCCGTCTGCGACGGCGTTACCATGAATCTTGCAGAGTATGCTCCCGGTGAAGGAAGCGACTATGAAGCCCACCGTCAGTATCACGATTTGCAGTATGCAATCAGAGGATGCGAAAGGATAGATGTTATCCCCACAGACAAGGCAATCAATTCAAAGAGCTACAAGCCCGATGCGGAGTTTTTTCCGGCAGGGGACTGCTCCGTTACAAGCACCGCTCTTGACGAGGGAACGTTCACATTTCTTGCACCTCAGGACGCTCATAAGCCCTGCATTAAATCCACAACGGATACGATACTCAAGGCAGTATTCAAAATCCGCATTGACTGAGGAGTGATAATATGAAAATCAGCATTCAGACCGGCGATATTGTTGACCGTGCCGGAGTTGAAGAGGGCTATGCTCTTATAAAGGAAACCGGATTTGATGCAATTGACTGGAATATTGACCACGCCTGGAAGGGCTCTGAAATCAGAAAGGGAAATTTAGGCAACTGCGTATTTGATATGCCTCTTGAGGGTGTAATTGATTATTACGCAAAAGAGCTTGAAATCATAAACAAAAACGGTCTTGAGATTACTCAGGCACACGCTCCCTTTCCCTCATATTCAAAGGACCATCCCGAAGTGCTTGATTATGCCATCGGTGTTTATAAGAGAACAATTGAGTTTTGTCAGTATGCAAAAATCAAAAATCTCGTTATTCACGGCATCTCATATTCACTGAATGACGACATAAATACAAAAGAAACTATTGACAAACTCAACTTTAAGCTTTATTCTTCTCTTGTACCTGTTTTAAAAGATACTGACGTTACGGTCTGCCTTGAAAATCTTTTCAGCGGTAATAACGGTGTATGCTATCAGGGACATTGTTCAGACCCTTATGCAGGAGCAAAAGAGATTGATGAGCTCAATGCCCTTGCAGGCAAGGAATGCTTCGGTCTCTGTCTTGATACAGGTCACGCGAATCTGCTTCATCACGACCTTCGTACCTTCATTGCCGTTTACGGTAAGAGAATCAAGGCGCTTCATATTCACGATAATAACGGCTCGGGTGATGAGCACGAAGCACCCCTTACGGGTACAATCAACTGGAATCATTTTTGCTCTGCGCTTAAAGAGGCCGGCTACGAGGGTGACCTCAGCTTTGAAACCTTTGCACAGACAAACGAGGTGATGAATTTTGACATGGCTATGCTTAAGCCCTGGATGATTCTCATCAACGAAACGGGCAAGGTATTCAGAAGCAAAATTCAGGGATAATAAAAACGGATACTGCGGTATCCGTCATACGGGCCTGTAGCTCAGTTGGGAGAGTGCTACATTCGCATTGTAGAAGTCGGGAGTTCGAATCTCCTCAGGTCCACCATACTTGAGAAATCCGAACCTTATTCCGATAGGAACAGGGTTCGGATTTTTCGTTTATATCAGAGATATATAAAACTCACCGGGAGAAGTACGCAAAATGCTTCCTCCGGTATTTCTCCGTTTTAAGAATGCAAAGACGGAGGGGAAAAATCCCTGCCGCTTTTTCTGTTTGTAACAAATCCGTGAAATATCTTGACATGTGACCACATGGTCACTATAATATAATGTGTCCAACCGGTCACGTTGATTATAGGAGGGTATCATGGAAAACACAACCAAGGAAAGGATTCTGGATGCAGCACTCGTCAGCTTTGCTGAAAATGGATATAAAGGCACGAATCTGAGAGACTTTGCCGCAGGACTGGGGCTAAGCAAATCGGCATTATACCGCCATTATGAGAGCAAGGAAGCCATTTGGAACGCCCTGCTCAACAAGATGGAGGCTTATTACAATGAACGTTTCGGCTCACCTGAGCATCTGCCGCAGATTCCGACGTCCTGCGAGGAGCTCTTTTCCCTCGTGATGCACATGGTTGATTTCACGATCCATGATGAAAAGGTCATTTTGACGAGGAAGCTTCTTTTAACAGAGCAATTCCATGATGATCGGGTAAAGAGCCTGGCAACAGAGCATTTTATGTACGATACCAAAGCGATTTTCAAAAGCGTTTTTGAAAAGATGATAGATGCAGGTCTATTGATAGCGGACGATCCGGATATGCTTGCACTGGCTTTTACCGCTCCTATTACATCACTCATTCATTACTGCGACCGTGAACCGGAAAAAGAGCCGGAGATCATGCGTCAGATTGAAGCATTTGTGAAGCATTTTATCAAGACGTACAAAAGACAGTAAACAGAATTATGAAAGTTGTTAAAAAATGATTGAAACTGAAAGATTGATTATAACCGAGTTTACTTTGGATATGGCACAGGTCGTCCAAGAAAACTCGGTGGATGAAGATAACAAAAGATTTGTCCCTGATGAAGTGTGGGAAACGAAAGAAGAAGCAGAAGAAGTCTTGAAATTCCTTATTTCACAGTACGGCTCTTTTGACGGCCCGCTTGTGTATCCGATTATATTGAAAGAGACAAAAGACAATATCGGCTATGTTCAACTGTGCCCTATCGACGATGGTAATTGGGAAATCGGTTATCACATCGCAAAGAAATATACAGGAAACGGATATGCGACTGAAGCCGTAAAGGCGTTTCTTTCCGTTATTGCAAAGCAAGTAAATGAAAGTGAAATTTACGGAATCAGTTTAGCCGAAAATGAGGCATCCCTGTCCGTAATGAGAAAATGCGGTTTTGAAAATATCTTTACCGGGATCGGTTTATACCAAGGTGTAGAACAAAAAATCGTGAAAAACGTGTGGAGAGATAAAAGGAAAATGATATTAGAAACGAAAAGACTGATCCTGCGTCCGTGGAATGAAACGGATGCGGAAAATTAATTTGAATATGCAAAGGATGAGCGTGTAGGTTCCATTGCCGGATGGCCGCCGCACACAAGCGCGGAAAACAGCCGGGAGATCATAAAAACCGTTTTATCCGCTCCCGAAACGTATGCCGTCTGTCTAAAGGAAGACAATAAAGCCATCGGCAGTATCGGGCTGATGATCGGTAAGCAGAGCAATCTTGCTTTGCCCGAAAACGAGGGTGAGATCGGCTATTGGATCGGTGTTCCTTTTTGGGGACGCGGAATGATTCCCGAAGCAGTAAGAGAGCTTATCCGCCGCGCTTTTACCGAGTTACAACTTGATACGCTTTGGTGCGGTTATTTTGAAGGCAACGAAAAATCAAAGCGGGTACAGGAAAAATGCGGGTTTATACATCACCACACAAATAAAGATGTTTATTGGAAGCTGACGGACGATATCCGCACCGAGCATATTACCCGGCTGACGAAAGAAGAACGTAAGACAGTCTTTACCGTTCGGAAACTCGAAGAACACGAAACACAGGAGGCACTTTCTCTTGCGTGGAAAGTGTTTTCGGAATATGAATCTCCGGATTATTCGCCGGAGGGTACGGAAGAATTTCACAAATGTCTGTATGATGAAAAATATCTTGCCGGTATTGAATACTACGGTGCATTTGACAGCAGTACGCTTATCGGAATGGTCGGCATCCGAAAAGACAAGTGCCATATCTGCTTTTTCTTTGTGGACGGAAAATATCATCGGCTCGGCATCGGCACAAGATTGTTTGAAGGGATAAAAACTGAATATACAAGCGAAACGATTACGTTGAACTCCTCGCCTTACGGTCTCCCGTTTTATAGGTCGCTCGGATTTCACGAAACGGATGCGGAGCAGACCGTCAACGGAATACGGTTTACGCCGATGAAATATCAGAAAGAAGACAGAATATGAAATTAAGTGGATTTTTGATTGTTGTAAAAGACTGCCAAAGAGCAATGAAATATTATCACGACCTGTTTGGTCTTGAAATGCTTGTTGATAATGACGGAAACATGATTCTGTCGGACGGGCTTGTTTTGCAGGAGGAAAAATACTGGCGTGGCTTTATCGGTAAGGATGTTATTCCCAAAAACAACGCCTGCGAACTGTATTTTGAGGAAGAAGATGTTGACGCTTTTTATGAAAAGCTGAAGATGCTTTATCCGGAAACGGAGTTTGTCAACCTGCCTATGACGCACAGTTGGGGACAAAAAGTTGTACGCTTTTATGACCTTGACGGAAATCTGATTGAAGTCGGAACGCCGATATAAGAAATAGATTCCATACCGGAGGAGAAATGAATATGAACGTGACCTACGAACACAAAAACAAACTGGCCTTGATCGGCTATCACACGCAGATCGCTCCCGGCGAGGGATACAAAAAATGCCCGGAATTCTGGGACAAAGAATTTGCGGCAAAATACGCTCGTCTCTGGCAGACCATGAAGCCCGAAACACCGGTTGAAGCGGCAATCCTTGAAAACGGCATTGGCATGTATGCCATCTGCGCCGATGGTGAAAACGGCTTTGCCTATTGGATAGCCGGACTTTACAAGGGCGGCGATGTGCCGGATGGACTGGAGCTTTTCACCTTCCCGGAAAGCGACTGGGCGGTCTTTACCGCAAAAGGTCCCATGCCGCAGTCATTGCAGACGCTCAACACCCAGGTGTGGAACGAATGGGCGCCGAACATTAAAACGATGTATGAAATCGGCTCGTCCTCCCTTGAAGTCTATTCCGCAATGAATCCGCAGTCGCCGGATTGTGAATGCGGCATTTGGGTTCCGATTCAAAAAAAGAGTGATATTAAAATCTGTCAGAGCTGCGGAATGCCGATGGAATCGGAGGATGTTTTCGGCACCAACGCCGACGGCAGTTCGAGTGAGGATTATTGCAAATACTGCTACACGAACGGCGAGTTTATCGACAAGGTGTCGATGGAGGAATATATCGAAATGTGCAGTCAGTTCGGCGCACAGGCGGGCATGACCAATGAGGAAATGAAAGCGTACTGTGAAAAACTGTTTCCGACACTGAAGCGGTGGAAAAGGTGATTTACAATGAATATCCAAAAGAGATTATTTGAGCTGGCAGACAGCGGCTATGCAGAATTTCAGGCGAAGCTAACGCCCACCGTGGATAAAAGCCGCTTTATCGGTGTGCGGGTTCCGCAGGTGCGTAAATTGGCAAAGGAGCTTTACAAAACCGGAGAATATGGAGATTTTCTGAATACTCTGCCCCACAAATATTATGATGAAAATATGCTCCACGGTGTATTACTGTCGGAGTTCAAGGATTTTGATGCCTGCCTGCAAGGAGTGAATGCATTTCTTCCTTATGTGGACAACTGGGCTGTGTGCGATATCATGTCACCAAAGTGCTTCAAAAAGCATAAGCAGGAGCTTTTGCAGACCATTGGGGCGTGGGTACGCTCAGCAGAAGTATATACGGTGCGATTTGGGCTGGAAATGCTGATGAGCCATTATTTGGATGAGGATTTCAAGCCGGAATATCTGGAGATTGCCGCCGCCGTCCAATCGGAGGAATACTATGTGAATATGATGCTTGCATGGTTCTTTGCTACGGCATTAGCAAAGCAGTGGGATAATACGGTTGGATATATTGAAAATAACAAGCTTGGTGAATGGGTTCACAACAAGACTATACAGAAGGCTCGTGAAAGCAATCGGATTTCTGATGAACGGAAGCTATATTTGAATAAACTGAAAAAATAATTGATATAGGGAAAATAATATGTGTACCAGCATCATTTCTAACAACAGAAAAAAGACAATCGTCGGCTGGAACTTTGATATTCTGGATATGGAGTACAGGGTTCGAGAGGCGGAAGACGGGGTCTTTATTGAAATCAATGATAAAACGGAAGGGTGGATGCCGCTTTTCGGGGCTAACAACAGAGGCGATTTTGTCGGAATGCCGACCTGCTGGCCATTTGATGAAAGAAGCAATCCCAGCGGGAATGAGCCTAATGTTATTATGCTCGATATTGATCTGCTCACACAGAAAAAGACATTTGAAGAAGTAAAAAGAATTGCCGAAACGGGGACAGTATCCAGCGTTCCCGGTGTAACATTCATGTCTTCGCTGTCTGATAAGAACGGCAACGTGCTGCACATCATTCCGG
>JAKSQQ010000073.1 GCA_024404015.1 Clostridia bacterium | reverse complement strand
CTTCCTCTCGGCAGGGTTCCTGCATCCGCCACCGGCGGCGGAGCCCCACCGAGCATCCGATATCTTCTGCGCGTACCGCTTGATTATTTTGAGGAAGAACATACCAAACTAAATAATGTAAGTTTTGAGGTAGGCATTTATCTGACGATAGATGTCTGCCTCTTATTTGAAATTAAAATGTATGGTATTAGGCCGTAAATGTCGCTTGCGACCCGAAACTTTTCACTCTGCACTCTTCATTTTTCACTATTCACTGTTCACTAACCAAAAAAAGACCTCAGCCGAAGCTGAGGTCCGTTTGTTGTTTAATTAGCCAACCTGAACAGTGTACTCGATGGGAGCTCTGAGGTTTTGAAGGTTGACGGAGATACCGAGCTTTGCCTTTGCGTCCTTAACGAGAACGTTAACAACGAAGTGATATGTTGCCTTCTTGATCATCTTTGTTTCGGGGTTGATTACGCAATTCTTAATATAAGCGTTGTTATATGTAAGAGTAACGGTGTTTCTGCCTTCGGTGAGTTCTGCGCCGAGTTCTTTAAGAGCGTTCTCAATGCTGCCGAGTGTGCTTACACCACGAGCAACTGCGCCGCCGTTCTTGGAGTCGCCGTCGGGGCCGTCAACCTGGTTCTTAAGGTTGATGTCAAGAACGATATTGCCGTTAGCGTCTTTCTTAGCTGTTGCGCTTGTAACGTCGGACTCAAGGAGGGGCTGGCTGTCATGAGCGGGGATGTAGTCAGTTGCCTTGGAGTTCTTGGAAAGTGCCTTCTCAGCTGCGGGCTGAAGAACCTTAAGGATAACGCCGATAGCGCCGTCACCGCTGATTTCGCCTGCGAGAGCCATCTTCTGGAAGCCTGCGGGAGCACCTTTTTCAGCTGTGATTTCACGAGCTTCGTTGTAGTAAGCAACGATCTTAGCTGTATCCCATGTTGAAGGATCTTCGTCATCAGCTGCTTCTGTTGATTCCTCGGTTTCGCCGTTTTCGTCGGTTACTTCGGGCTCGGAAGCGTCTTCTTTGGTAGCTTCTTCGGTGGTGTCTGTTACTTCTTCGGAAACGGAAGTATCAGCTTCTGTTGTTGTGGTTTCGGGTTCATCCTTGCCGCAAGCTGCGAATACTACGCAGACCATTGCGAGTACAAGTAAAACTGCAAGAATCTTTTTCATGTCTTTTCCTCCGGATTAGTTTTTTTGATTTCCGGCAAAACTCCGAAGTAATCCGGAAGAAATGCCGTATACAACAATAAGATACACTATGCCTATTTCTTTGTCAAGACAGCGAATAATTTTGATTAGTTTTCAACAAAAAACGGAGCTTAAATTTGTGAATTAAAATAGCATTACAAGTTCACAATTTATTTATAAATAAAAGGGTGACAAACGGAACATATTGTGCTATAATCAAACATTATTATGGGAGAGTATGTTTATGAAAAAACTTGTTTCCTGGAATGTAAACGGAATACGTGCCTGCCTGGGCAAAGATTTTTATTACAGCTTCGCGAGTCTTGATGCGGATATCTTCTGCCTTCAGGAAACCAAAATGCAGCAGGGTCAGGCAGAGCTGGATTTACCCGGATATCATCAGTATTGGAATTATGCGGAAAAGAAGGGCTATTCGGGTACTGCGATTTTTACAAAGGAAGAGCCCCTGGCGGTCACTTACGGTATCGGCATTGAGGAGCATGACCATGAGGGCAGAGTGATTACCCTTGAATTTGACGGTTACTATTTCGTGACGGTTTACGTACCTAATTCCCAGGACGGTCTTAAAAGACTGGATTACCGTATGAAATGGGAGGACGACTTCAGGGCATATATCAAATCCCTTGACGAAAAGAAGCCCGTTATCTATTGCGGTGACCTGAACGTTGCCCATAATGAAATTGATATCAAAAATCCTGCCTCAAACAGACATAATGCGGGCTTTACCGATGAAGAAAGAGGCAAGATGACCGAAATGCTTCAGAGCGGTTTTACCGATACCTTCAGATATCTTTATCCCGATGAAAGAGATATTTATTCCTGGTGGTCATACCGCTTTTCCGCAAGAGAAAGAAATGCGGGCTGGAGAATAGACTATTTTATTGTATCCGAAGGGCTTAACGACAGGATAAAGGATGCAAAAATACATACGGGAATTTTCGGCTCGGACCATTGTCCCGTTGAGCTTGATATAGAATTGTGAGGAAAATGCAATGAAAAAGACTTTACCGATTATAATGGCCACCGTCATGGTTGCCTCCCTGCTTGTTTTCTTTGCGGTTAAATCCAAAAAGACAAATAAGGATTATGAAATATCGGCACCTATCGGCGAAAAGGTGGAATTCCTGCTTGAAAACAGCATATACACAAAGAAGCTGACCGTTGCAGGTGAAAACGGTGAAATCTTTTTGCCAACGGATAAAGAGGGGCTTTATTACACCGCCACCCTTGAAAACGAAATAAAATTCTGGAATTATGCTTCGGGTAAATTTACCCCCGCTTCATACGAAACGAAAAAGACCACCGTCAGCGTTAATTCCTCAGGTGTCAGTGTACCCGTTACCCTTACCTTCATTGATGCGGACGGGCTTACCGTTGGTTACGGCGTATTCACCTCAAATATGAATGCTTCCGTTGAGGTTTACTCATATGCCTTCTGCAAGATAGCAAAGAATCCTGCCGGATACGGTGACGGATATATGCTTCTTTGCGATTTCAATAAGGAAAGCTTCTGGAAAGCCGATAAGATTTACAGCGAAATATTTACGAATTTCGTTCCCGGAAGCACCTCTTCCGTTTCCTGCGGACTTAATCAGAATACCCGTCTTGTTGACAAAAACGGCGGTCTTAAGCAGAGCTGGTCAATGATGACGGATGAATTCATGAAAAATACAGGCGGCGAAAAGCTGTTCCTCTCATCAAGATATTACACAGCCGAGGAATATGCCGAAAGAGCGGATGTTATGGTCTACTCCTCCGCTTACCGTCCCTCAATAATCGCAAAGGATATTATTGACTGCTGGTTTGTCAGCGATGATGAAGGTTTTCACTATATGATAAAAGACGGTGAAAACTTCAAGAGTGTTACCGTAAAGGACGGTGCGGTTTACGATGCGGTCAAATTTGACAGTCCCCGTTCATCATATCTCAGAAGCGGCAATTACGTTGTCAACAAGGATACAAACGTAATGACGAATCTGATGACGGGTGACAAGGTTACGCTCAAGGATATAAGCATCAGATCCGCAAGCCGTTTTTCCGTAAACGCTGACGGCACGAATATGGTATTCGCATCAGACACAGATGATATCGGAAACGGCACGCCCTCCCAGGCAATCACTTACTATTCAACCGAATCTGGTAAAGGCGAAAGCTTCGTTGAGCCCCTTATCCGCAGTGAAGAAAGCGACTTCGTCTGGGTTGACGGCAACAGCGTAATGAGCGTAAGAGCTCTTACAAACGAGGGTACACCCTGCGGCAGTGTAATTTATACTTTCGGAAACTGAACATAAACAAGGAGATAAATACAAATGGGTTTATTCAAGAAAATTTTCGGTGATTATTCATCAAAGGAAGTAAAGAGAGTCCGTCCCATAGCCGATAAGGTTATGGCGCTTGAAGAGGAATACTCAAAGCTTACGGATGAACAGCTTCAGGCAAAGACTGCCGAGTTCAAAGAAAGACTTGCAAAGGGCGAAACCCTTGACGATATTCTTCCCGAAGCATTTGCAACCTGCCGTGAGGCATCATGGAGAGTCATAGGGCTCAAGCATTTTTACGTTCAGATTATCGGCGGTATCATCCTGCATCAGGGCCGTATTGCCGAAATGAAGACCGGTGAAGGCAAAACCCTTGTTGCCACCCTTCCCGCATACCTTAACGCTCTTTCCGGTGAAGGCGTTCACATCGTAACCGTAAACGATTACCTTGCCCGCCGTGACTCCGAATGGATGGGTAAGGTTTACAGATTCCTGGGTCTTAAGGTAGGCCTCATCATTCATGAAAAGGAAAATGAGGAAAGACAGGAAGCGTATAACGCAGATATTACCTACGGCACCAATAACGAAATGGGCTTTGACTATCTGAGAGACAACATGGTTGTTTACAAGGAGCAGAAGGTACAGAGAGGTCACAGCTTCGCCATTGTTGACGAGGTGGACTCCATCCTTATTGATGAAGCCAGAACACCCCTTATCATTTCGGGCCGCGGAGAGAAATCCACCGACCTTTACAAGCTTGCCAATTCCTTTGCAATGGGACTCAAATGCAAGAGAATCAAGGAGGTTGACTCCAAAACCGATGTTGACGACGTGGTTGATGCAGACGTTGACTACGTAGTTGATGAAAAGGCAAGAACAGCCACCCTTACTGCGGGAGGCGTTGCCAAGGCAGAGAAATTCTTTAACCTTGAAAATCTGATGGATTCCGAGAATATGACCCTTCAGCATCATATCAATCAGGCAATCAAGGCAATAGGTGTAATGAAAAAGGACGTTGACTACGTTGTAAAGGATAACGAGGTACTCATCGTTGACGAATTTACCGGCCGTATCATGCTGGGCAGAAGATACAATGAGGGTCTTCATCAGGCAATCGAAGCCAAGGAAGGCGTAAACGTTGAGCATGAAAGCAAAACCCTTGCCACCATTACCTTCCAGAATTATTTCCGTCTTTACAAGAAGCTTTCAGGTATGACGGGTACCGCAATGACCGAGGAAAACGAATTTAATCAGATTTATTCCCTTGACGTTATTGAAGTTCCCACCAACAAGCCCATGATCCGTGAGGATTTGCCGGATGTTGTATATAAGACGGAAAGAGCAAAATTCAACGCGGTAATCGACCGGATTGTTGCCTGTCACGAAAAGGGACAGCCCGTACTGGTAGGTACCGTTTCCATAGAAAAATCCGAGGCACTCTCACATCTGCTCAAGAAGAGAGGCATCAAACACAACGTACTGAATGCCAAGTATCACGACAAGGAAGCGGAAATCGTTGCTCAGGCAGGTAAAGAGGGCGCCGTTACCATCGCCACAAATATGGCAGGCCGCGGTACCGATATTAAGCTGGGCGGTAACTCCGAATTCCTTGCCACCTCGGAAATGAGAAAAATGGGTTACACCGAGGAGCTTATTGCCGAGGCAACGGGTTTTGCGGAAACGGATAACGAGGAAATTCTTGAAGCAAGAAGACAGTACTCCGAACTGGAAAAGAAATATGATGAGCAAATCGCACCCGAGGCAGACAGAGTGCGTGCGGCAGGCGGTCTTTGCATAATCGGTACGGAGCGTCACGAATCAAGACGAATCGATAACCAGCTTCGCGGTCGTTCAGGCCGTCAGGGTGACCCCGGTGTCAGCCGTTTCTATCTTTCACTTGACGATGACCTTATGCGTCTTTTCGGCGGCGAAAAGATTACAATGCTCATGGACACCCTCAAGGTTGACGAAAATATGCCCATTGAGGCAAGAATGATTTCCAATACCGTTGAAAGCTCACAGAAGAAGATTGAGGGCAGAAACTTCGGTATCAGAAAGAACGTTCTCCAGTACGACGATGTTATGAACCGTCAGAGAGAGCTTATTTACAGACAGAGAGACCAGGTGCTTGACGGCGAAGACCTTACTCCCGTTATCACCAGAATGATTCACGGCACCGTAGACGCCGCCGTTGACGGTTATCTCGTTGACAGAAAGACGGAGTGGAATTTAGCGGGTCTTAAGGATAAATTCAAGGGCTGGCTCATTTCAGAGGATGATTTCACCGACGAGAATACGGATAAGGAAGAAATCCGCGAAACCCTCTATGAAAGAGCAGAGAAGATTCTTGCCGATAAGGAAGCCGAATTCGGCGAAAACGAAGACGGCGAAAAGATTATGGGCGAGCTTGAAAAAATGATTCTTCTGCGCAACGTTGACAAGCATTGGATGGATCATATTGACCAGATGGATCAGCTTCGCAAGGGTATCGGTCTTCGTGCCTACGGTCAGACAGACCCCGTTGTTGCTTACAGAGAAGTGGGCTCGGATATGTTTGACGACATGAACCTTGACATCCGTGAGGAAACGGTCATGCAGCTTCTTACCGCCTCAATCAAGAAAAAAGAGGACACTCAGCGTAAGCAGGTCGCCACGATTACAAGCACAAGCGATTCCACCGACGGTACAATTAAGCAGCAGCCGAAACGCAACACAGAGAAAAAGGTAGGCCCCAATGACCCCTGTCCCTGCGGAAGCGGCAAGAAATATAAGAAGTGCTGCGGCAGTGTAAACGCTCAAGGCGGTCAGCAGTAAATTCTCCCGAATCGGAGTGATTTATATGAAAAAAGCAGCGAGGGGAATTATTGCCTTACTGATGATAATTTCCCTTACCCTTACGGCTTCGGCGGAGAAAATCAATATTAAAATCGACGG
>JAKSQQ010000072.1 GCA_024404015.1 Clostridia bacterium | reverse complement strand
ATATATTATAACCGATTTTGCAAATCTATCAAGTATACATATTATGCAATATTGCATTTGTTGATTGAATGATAAAAAGAAGCAGGAGCAATCAGCTGAATTGCCCTGCTTCTTCGTTGACAAGTGTTGCTTTTTATTCGTCTTTTTCGGCGGAATTATACTTATTCAGAATTTTGAATGGGTATATTGTTGCTCCGTCAATAAATACGTCATCTTCGTCACCTACGGCAATATTCGCCGAAAAGAATTCATTTCCGTTTCCGTCGGTGAATTTCATGGCCTGCACACCGTATGACTTTTCTCTGTGAGTATAGTATCCTGTGTCAACAAGCAATTTGTCCACCTGTTCATCGGTATAGTCCTCAATGCCTTTCGTTGAAAAATAAACCGTCAGCATCGTAATACCGTCGGTAGCCCAGCATTCGGCATAAAAAGGTCGGTTTTCACCGATCAGACCTGCATTCCAGCCGATGTTTACTTCTCCGTATTCGTTTCTGCTTTCAACAATTCTGTAAGCCGAGTCAATCATCGGCAGCCAGCCGTTATCCGGGTTTTTGCTTTCTCTGATTACGTCAAGTCCTGTCATTTTTCTTACCTCCGAATCTTTTATTGCAAATACATAATATCACACATAATCAATTCATTGGTCGTCGCGTATGCGACATTACAGCCGGAATTATTACCGAAACTTGATGTTTAACTGTCCCTTCTGAACAGATTGTCGTTATATCTGAATATCATTTTGCCCCGCTCAAAAATCACGTCATCATATCCGAAGGCATGGGGATTCATACCCAGATTTGCATTTCTGATGAAAGCTTTTCCGCTTTTTGCATCACCGTTTTCAATTCCGATGCGGTAATTTCCGCTTTTCGGAACTGTGAATTTAAGCTCTTTCGCTTCCCATTCCGAATTGTTGAAGTTGAGGAATGCAATGATTTCATCGGTGTCCGTATCTCTGACAAAAAGACGGCATTCGGCGTTTTCCGTTTTGACCTCCGCTCTGAAATTCGCTTTTGATTTGTCGTCTATGTATATGCCCTGATAGAGTGCGGTATCTCCCTTTTCAAAGGAACGGATGTAGCCGTATTTTCCGCTTTCGTCTGCGGCAACACCGACACAGTTTTCGTCAGTGTTCTTTTTCATTGCCCAGAAACAGCGACCTTGCTGAAAACCGCCGTTTTCAAAACGTGTCATGGAATGATAGTAATTCATGTCGCTGATTTGAGTTTCAAAGAAATTGCATTCGATTCCGTCAATGATATTATCTTCAAATCTTACGGAAGTAACGGGGGGATTACCGCCTTTGTCGGTGTAGGGATTGAACAGCCATACTCCCATTGTTTCAAAATGGTTATGATGAACGTAAACATTCCTGACCTCGATTTTTTCCGGGTCGGGGCAGTCAATTCCGCATAAAATCATACCGAAGGCCTTACAGTAATTGGTTTTAAGGTCGTTATGGTCGACTTCAATATTTTCACTTGCCTGCGGCTCATCTGATGACCACCATTCCGATTTCCGTGGGTCTCTGTAAGAGGAGAAAATATATACCGCGTCATCACCGGTAAACATTTTACATCCGGTAACTCTGATGTTTCGGCAGTTCATAAGGCAGATGCCGTCTCCGTTGCCGTGAGTCCAGTCGGAAATTTTCAGATTGCTGAAAAGTCCGTTACTGCTTGTAAAAGGCATGAGTGCATAGCCGTGATAGTTTTTGATTGTAATATCGGAAATTTCAAAATTACGGGCGTGATAAAAGCCGATGGGACAGGTTTTGACCGTCTTGTTTGTGTCATCACATTGTGCCATAATCAGCGTTCCGTTACCTTTTACGGCGAAATCATGGGAATATTCGGGCGCATAGATAAAGGGATAATTTTTATACCATACGTGACTCCATTTGATATTTTCGTCGTAGTTATGACCGAAAATTATATCATATTTCTCATATCCGTCACCTACGGGCTTGACATAGGTTGAGCTGTCGTTATCCTGCAGCAGCACAGTACCCTCATTAAGCTTCAGCGTAACGTTGCTTTTTATGACGATGCCCGAGGTGAGATAGGTGGTATCGGGGCTGAATTCAACCTCACCGCCTCCGTTTGAATAAACGAAGTCAATGGCATCCTGTATGCTTTTACGGTCGTTTGTCGTACCGTTGCCCCTTGCACCGAATTCCGAAACGTTAACCTTCATATTTGTGCTCCTTCCAACGTGAATACGATACTATTATAGAGCAAAAGCATAATGCTTGCAATGCTTTTTGCATTAACTGCTGTGCAGGTTACGTTCACGCCCGTTAATTCGCATAATTCGCGGAAATAACAGGCACTGTTACGCGGAATAAACCGTTTATTGTTCTCGCGAACGGGTATATAATCTGTTCAAATCAAAGGAACGGTATAAACCCACAAGACTTAAAACGGAGATGATAAAATGATTACTTTGTTTGTATTGACCGCTTTGATATCGGCAATTTTCCTGGCATTCAAGGTAATGCTTACGGTCGTAAAAGTATTCTGGAAATTATCATTCGGCCTTATTGAAGCAGGGCTTGTGATAGCCGTGATATTCGTAATACTATGCATTATCTGATATCATAGAAAGAGGTGATTCCCCGTGACTGCAAAGGAAAGGATTCTTGCAATCCGTCTTTCGGAAAAAATCAGAAAAAATCCGGGATACGCCGTAAAAATCGGCGTAAAATCGGAAATAAGGGAATTGCCGAAACGGCTTAAAGGATGCTCATAATTAATGCAGACTGTACCCGGAGGTAATATCTGCCGTCCTTTCCGGATGTGTTATCTTTTCACAAACATATTTTCCTTCTTTCTTAATATTTCTTCCCGGAATTCTCCAAAAACAGTGTTCCCGATATTACCTCCATGACCGGAGCCGCGGATAATCCACGCGGCTCCGATTTATTTCCCGTAAAATGCGATAAAGCCGCTCCCGTATTCGCGGGGACGGCCCTATCATATTATTTAATCGCGGAAACCGCACTTGGGACAAACACCGTTTTCGTCCAGTCTGATACCGCATTTAGGACAGCGGTCAACCGTACCTTCTACCTTAAATTCTTCGGATGCGACGTTGTCACCGCTGCGGAAGGTGATTTTGCGGATTTTGAGCTTATCCTTCAGCAGGTCGTATGCGATTTTTATCATTCCTTCTACCGTCATGCTTTCTTTTGTAACTACAAGGCGGCACTCGGGGAAAGCGGTTGCAAGGTCCGTGCGGAAGGCTTCGCCCCTCATCGTGTTCTGGGGATGGCCGTTCTTAATGCCCTGGTTTTCGTAAACGTCTATTATTGCGGGCAGGAGAGGGTCGTCCTCACGCAGAATGAGTGCGTGGTCAAAATTCTTGAGGACGTTCCAAGCCGTCTTTTTGATTTCGTTGCAGGGGAAAACCATATTTACGCCCGGTTCAATGCTGTCTTCGACCTCAATCGTGAAGGTGCCGGTGTGACCGTGAAGGTACTGGGCTTCGCCTCTGAAACCGTAAAATCTGTGAGCGTACTGAATATCAAACGTGGTTATACTTCTCATAATATCCTCCGTAGTATGTGTAATTCGGGTATTCAAAAATTGAATCTCTGTAGTCAACGGCAATTGATTTGATTGTCAGGGCGAGTGTCATGACGATAATTCCCGTAATGGAAAATGTGATTATCGTGGGATACTCGCCGGCAAACTCCGTCATACCGACGTGGCGTGCAAGTAATCCGGCATAAGCCCATATCAGTGCAAATGACGCAAACCATTTTCTGCCGATAAGTACGGGCAGGGAGCCGGCAACGGCAACCGTCATGAGTATAATGCTTGTCCATGTCGTTTCCGACAGACCGAAGCCGTTCCATCCGATTGATACAAGCAGTACGCCGGCGTTGGCGGCAAAGGCAGCGATGGCCCAGCCGAGATAGGTATCAAATCCTACATTGACTGCGGCGTAACCGAGTCCCGTTCTTTCGTTTCTGTTGATTTTTCTGCCGATAACGGCAAGAGATGCGAGCAAGCCCGCCGTAAAAACAAGGGAAAGAGCGATAAGGTTACTGTTCCAGGAAATGACCCAACCGATATTCATTGCGCAGCTGAATGCAAACCATATTCCGATTCTTTCCGTATCTCTTTCAGACATGTATCTTGAGCCGAACAGGCCCCACTGATACAGAACGAACAACGCCATAAGCAGATAGATTACGCCCGTAATTGCAAATGTAAAGGGAGCGGGAATGAAAAGATTCGGATATTTTTCCGAAATTTCAGCCGCAGTGCCGATACCGATGGGGATGACGTTTGCCAGTACGGTTATGATTATCATTGCAGCAAAGAATACGGTATTAACGATTTTTAATGCTTTACCGTTCATATTTTTCACTTCCGTTTATTCAACCTTCGGCAGTAAATCAGCCGTTCTTTTTCCACAGACCGTGAATGTTGCAGTAGGCGTAAACCGACGTTACCTTTTCACCGTCGCAGAGAGCGAAGCAGGCCTTCGGGCTGTCACCGGGTTTAAGCTCCTTTCTTTGATTTCCGTTTGTTGTCTCAATGGCGATCCATTCAATGTAATGCTCGGGAGTCATGGGATGCTCGGTTTCACCTATTGTTACGTGAACGATGTCATCAATAACCGTGAATACGGGTACGTGCTTTTCCTTATCGGCGTCAACTGTATTTGCTTTGATTTCTTCCATTTCTTCACCGCAGCACTCTACGGGTACGCCGGAATCGTTTACCATGGCAATGATATTGCCGCAGGCATTGCATTTGTAAAATTTCATGTTCATAAAAATTCTCCTTTTTTGTGTTTTGGTTTTAAGTTACGATGTGTTATCATTTCCGGGAGGCGGATCCTTCCTCTCACCAACATCATACCTGCTTATCCGCTAATTTCCACTACTGTAAACGAATAATACGCTTCGCATACGAAGGGAAAAATACTTATCGGATACGCAGTAAGAAGAAACGGGCTTCGTTCTTTTCGGAACGAAGCCCGTTTTTTTAGCTTGCTTCAACCAATTTATAAATTTCCGCCAGCTTGTCGCCTAAAATTGCGCCGAGAGTTGAAGTGTGGGTCTGAATATTCATAATGTTTATTATCGGAACGAATCTTGAATCAAACTCGCTGCGGTTTCTGATTACCTGAAGGATTGACGCCGTGTTTTCAGCATCGTCACGGGCTCTGTGCATCCTGCCCCTGACTTCAATTGAAAGAGAATCAAGTGCCTTTTCAAGTGAAACGGGACGGAAAATTCCCGAAATCCTTCCGTATAGACGCTGAAGATCAATCCAGTGCTTGCAGAAAAATTCGTCGTACTTGAGTTCAAGCCCTTTTGCCGTGCATTCACTGATAATCTGCTCACGGTCGTTGTCCGACCACTGATATATCCTGTATTTTTCATAACCTATCCATTGGGAAAATTTATCCATTGCTTCGTCAAATGCCGGTGCGGTGAGAATATCGTTTTCCGTAATTCCCGTCAGATTGGTAATCATACCGGTCATAAGTGAATATTCCGGTCTGACGAATATATCAAAGATGTCAACGTATTTATAATTCTCGTCAAGCTTTACCGCTCCGATTTCAATCACTTCGTTTTTGCATTTTCTTCTCAACGTACGGTCACTTACGGGTATAAATTCAAGGTCAACTATGATGTGCTGCATTTTTGCTCCTCCCTGTACTGTTTTATCTTACAATAAAAGGATATCGCATATACAGTCCGTAAAAACGGACTGTATATTAAAAAACATATCTTGTGACGGGTATTGAATATCGGATGAATATTTTTTATCATTTAGCTGCACCACTTTTGAACGGAGGAAAACGTACGTTCCTGAAAATCAGATCGTTTTTCATGGCTTTGATTATGTGCTTTCTTTCCCTTTTCGGCAGCGGAGCCGTGAAAAATTACAGAGTTGAAGCCCCCGAGGGTCTCGGAGAATATACGGTAAAGGAGACGGCAGTCACGGATAATGCGGATTTTTACGTTTCACCTGACGGAAACGACGAGAATGACGGCAGCTTTGACAGCCCCTTTGCCACCGTTGAAAGGGCGAGAGATGCAGTAAGAAGCATTGATAAAACGGGACTTGACGGAATTACCGTTGCAATAAAGGCAGGGGACTACCGTATTTTATCCCTTGAATTTACCGCCGAAGACAGCGGTACGGAGAATTGCCCCGTTACCTATTGCGCGTACGGAGACGGCGAGGTCATATTCAACGGCGGTATTTAGATTAGCGGTAAGGATTTCACAGCAGTTTCCGATAATGAAATGCTTTCACGCCTGAGTGCAAAAGCACGGGAAAAGGTCAGATGCATTGATACGGGAAAATACGGAATTACAAAGGAACAATACGGAAAAATCTACGCCATCGGTACTTATCATACCGCGGGAAAGTATGACGGCGATTACGTGGGCGGCCTTTACTGTGAGCTTTTTGTGAACGATAAAAGGCAGACGATAGCGAGATATCTCTTTATACCGAAAAGGTTATCAAGACCGGCCTCGGCAGAGAGAGCGACGGAGCG
>JAKSQQ010000071.1 GCA_024404015.1 Clostridia bacterium | reverse complement strand
CCGCCGATACCGAGCACTACCGTGGTAAGCATAAGCACGAATATTTCAAGGATGGGAAAAAGCGTCGCTTCGGTAACACCGAGCTTGATTTCGGCATTCATTGATTCTTCGCTCAAATCGGAGAAATGCTCGTATTCGTCATTTTCCTTGGCAAATGCCTTGATGACACGCTGTCCGTTGATATTATCGCTTATCATGGAGCTGAGCTTTGCATGATAAACCCAGTTTCTGTGATGAAGCCGGCTGAAGAATCTGTCGCCGAGAACAAGAGTGAGCATCATAAACGGCGCGACCAGTACGGTCATAAGTGAAAGCCGTACGCTCATCCTGAACATCATGACCAGCACACCGATAATGGTGGCTCCGTCAATTATCACCCGGGGAATACCGTCCGTAAAGAACCAGTAAATATTATTGGCATCCCTCGTTACTCTGTCCATAAGAGAGCCGGTCTGCTTTGATGAATAGAAGCCAACAGAAAGTCTCTGCATTGCCTCAAAAATCTTTACCTTGATTGAATACATTACTCTGGGCATAATGGACGCGGAAAGATACTGCTGAAAGATTGTCAGACCCACATTGACAAGCTTGATGCCGATAACCGTAAGCACAAGTGTACCCAGGGCTTTGACTGACTGCGAAAGCATTGAGGTATTTCCCGCATCTGCCAGCACTTCGTCATAAAGCATTTTAGTGCTGACCTGAGGAACAAATACCGTAACAACAGAACTTGCCACCATAACGAGAATAATAAGAGCAATCTGCAGGTAGTAGCCGCCGAAAAACTTTATGAGCCGTACTGCCGTACCCTTGTTTTTTTCGTGCTTGCGGCAGAATTTTTTACCGGGAGGGCAGGGCTTGCCGCATTTTTCGCATTTGTTTCCGTCGGGCTCATCTTCGGCGGGTATTTCCGCCTTACCCGTTTCCTTGTATGAATTATACGCCTTGCAGAGATTTGCAAAGGCACCGACTTTACCTAATGAGAAATAAACGAGGGGGCTCTGTTCACCGTCTTTTGACGCAACGAGCCGACCCGTTGAGGTATATTGCTCTGCCTCAAGGCAGTCAATATCTTCAGCAGGTATCGAAACGATTTCGTCAATTGTGATTTCCGGCTCAAGGTGTTTATGACCGTGCTTTGATTTTACAATCTTTTCCGTGCCGGTCACGATATACAGACCCTTTTCGTCAAAGAATATCCATGCATCGCAATAGCAGGCGTCACGGTTCATATCCCCGATACACGAAAATATGAGTCCGTCTGCGGAAAGCCCTTTTTCTTTCAGCTTTTTGCAGACGTTTTCGGGAAGCTTTCCGCCCTGACGGGAGTGAAAAGATTTTCCCTTACGGCCCCGTTCTTTCATTTTATTTCCTCACAGATTTATAGTACCGTTCTGTTGTAAAGTCCCCTTGTATATTCGTAGGAGGGATGCTTTCCCTCTCTGTATTCACGGATTATCTCAAGACATTCCTCTTTGCTTTCGGTTGTGAAATAAAGCAAGTCAAAATCCGTGTTTCTTATTTCATTGCGTCTGTCATACATACAGACGGGTCTTGAGTTGAGAATGTAGCTGCAACCGTATTTGCACCTTACGGGAAAACGAATAACCATTCTGTCAACAAGCTCGCTTTCTCTGTTACATTCTCTGCAGTTCAGCTTATTCTTTACGGGACAATTTCTTGTCACCATAAGAGGAATCCTGCCGTAAACGATAATACCTCTGGGAATATCTCCGCCCAGATGCGAAATCTCCGAAAGAGAATTTTCGCAGGAAATCAGACAGTCAACCGCTCCCAGTTTTTCAAAAAAGTCAAGGGAAACGGAATTGTAAATATTAGTACCGAATCCTGCGGAAAACGGCATATCTGCCAGCTTTGCTATTTCAATGCCGTCGTAATTATCGGCAACCGCAAGAGAAACGCCGAGAGACTTGTGCCTTTTCAGCTCTTCAATATATTTTTCTCCGTTTGAGAATACGTTGACGGGAATCTCGGATGCTACCTCAATACCTTGTGATACAAGGCGTTCGATTGCTTTATCGGAGGTGTCAAGAGGAATAACCGCTCTGTCAACGCTGGTCAGATTATCGGGTATGCTCTCTTCGTCAAGAAATCTGACGTAAAGCTTTCTGCCTCGGGAAATATGTTCCTTTTTTTCAAATCTGAAGGTCCTTGTTTCAGCTTCGGGTCTCTCCGCAATTTTCTTTTCAAGAGAGGAAAGCACGTCACGGCGCAGACCGTTGATAACGGATGCGGGTAAATTAAGTCCCGCATCAATACCGCATTTTACGTCCTTACAGTAAAACTGTGTGCCTCCGCACTTTGAAAGGCGGCCGCGGACATCATCGGCGGTAACCTCTTTACTCACGGCATCAGAAGCCATTACCTCCGAAACGACCCTTGCTTCATATTCATCGTACTCCGCACTCAGCACGGGATATTCTCCCCTTTTTAACGTAAACGTCATATTCACGGGAAGAAGAGGATTTTCATTATCGTAAAGGTGGGAAAGGGTATCAAGAACGGATGAGGAGCTTTCCACGTTTTCCTTTGTCCTTATACCGAACATATCCCTGCCCAATCTGCCGTCAAAATATCCGTTTGTAAATCCCGAACGGGAAAAAACGGCTCCAAGGGCATCGGTAACCGATTTATCGGGGGTATTGTTAATCGCATTTTTGCAGGCGGTAACGGCGGCGGCAACGTATTCGGGTCGCTTCATCCTGCCTTCTATTTTAAGGGAATCAACTCCCGCTTTCTCAAGGGAAGGTATTCTGTCAATAAGGGATAAATCCTTTAAGCTGAGGTTGTGCCCTCCCTTTGAATTTACACCGAAGGGCAAACGGCAGGGCTGAGCGCAGAGACCTCTGTTTCCGCTTCTGCCGCCAAGCATACTGCTCATAAGACACTGCCCCGATACGCACATACACAAAGCTCCGTGTACAAAATACTCTATCTCTATATCCGAATCGGCGGAAATATTCTTTATTTCTTTTTCGGAAAGTTCCCTGGGAACGACTACTCTTGAAAAACCCAGCTCTTCAAGTAATCTTACGCCGTACTTACTCTGAACGCTCATCTGTGTGGAAGCGTGCAGAGCCATTGAGGGACAGATTTCCTTAACCAGACGGGCAACACCGGGATCCTGAACAATAAAGGCATCGGCACCTGCAAGGCAGATGCTTTCTATCTCTTTATATGCCGTTTCAAGTTCACCGTCACTGATGAGAGTATTGAGGGTAACGTAAACCTTCACGCCGCGTTTGTGACAGTAATCCACGGCTTTTTTCAGTTCTTCGCGGGAAAAGTTTGATGCGTTCCGTCTGGCGTTGAAGGCCTTACCGCCCAGATAAACCGCATCGGCACCGCATCTGACGGCGGCAACAAGAGCATCAAAGCTTCCCGCAGGGGCAAGAATTTCAGTCATCTTTTTTCTTTGTCTTTGCAGATTTAAGTTCCTTTGTAAGGCGTGCAACCTCACGCTTTGCCAGCTCCGCTTCGCTCTTGGCTCTTGCGGCATCCTCAAGATATGCCTGAATCTGACTTCTCAGATTTTCGCAGTTTGCTTCGGATTTCTTATAGCTGTCCGCATATTCAAGCACGGTAAGTACCGCCGCCTGAGTGACGGAAATACGGCCGCTGGACCTTACGATATCCATGATTTTTTCATCAACCTCGGAAGCAAGCTGAGCCGTGTATTCAAGGTCGTTGTCCGTGGCGATATTATAATATTCGCCTGCAATTTCAAGTCTGATTTTTTCCATAAAATAACCTCATATACAGTTATGGTAATACATCTTACATTATACAAAGGATTGTGTACGGTTGTAAAGAGGTTTTTTATTTTATTTTATAGGCCCGTTTAATTGATAATCTCACATTTTTGTGGTATAATATATGGGCAATTTACAGAAAATGGGAGAATAATATGAAAAAAATCATTTCTCCGGTCTTGATAATCGCAATAATCCTGATGACCTTTTGCGGTTGTGAACTGAATATTCTTAAGAGCAACAAGCCGGCTCTGGTCATTTCCGGCACGGAAATAGACAGAGAAATTTATGCCTATTATCTGGATAAGGTACTGAGCAGACCCGGTGACTACGCCCTTGCCGACAACGCAAAGGAAAATGACAAAAAGACAAAAAATGCGGTCAGAGAGCTGTGTATCAGATACCTTGCAATCAATACGGAATTTACCGGCATGGGGCTTTCTCTGACCATTCCCGAAAAGGTTGAAATTGCAGACAAGGTCAATAATTACTGGATCAGAGCCAAAGACCATTATGAAAAAATCGGCGTTATGAAGCAGACTCTCACCAAGGTATTCACCTGCGAAACCTGCGAGGAAGCCATATTCAGCCATCTTTATGACAAGGGTACTTCAAATACGGAGGGCGAAAAGAAAATCCGGGAATTCTATAAATCCGAATACTGTGCCTTCCGCTCCGTGTGTGCTTATTTTACAGATGGAGACGGAGTCAGCATAAGCGAAGCTGAAAAGCAGCAGCTCATTGAGAAATTCAGAAGCATTGCCGCCGCATCCGGCTCAAGCTCCGAGGAATTCAACAATCAGTGCAGTATTGCGGGCTACTCCCCCGGCGGAACGGTGGTTATATCGGCAGACTCTGACGGTTACCCCTCGGGCTTTTACGATTCCGTATCAACTCAGCCGGAAAACACGGTAAAGGTCATAGTGTACGGCGACTGTCTGTTTGCGGTGAGAAAAGAAAGCTTGTCCTCTCTGGGTGACGAGATATATTCCCAATACAGAACGAAATGTATTGAAAAGATGCATGCAGAGGAATGGCAGAAAACCCTTGACGGATATATGAACCGCTTCAAGGTGGAAAAAGATAATACCTGAATAAAAGAAGGCGCTGTCCGCTAAGACAGTGCCTTCTTTGTATATATAGTTCTTTGTAAATCAGATATTTGCTTTGGTTTCGCAGTAGATGCATCTGTAAATCTTCTTTTCTCTGTCGGTGAGCTTGAAAACGTGGGGAAGTTCCTGCTCGGTTGAGGTAATGCATCTGGGATTATGACATTTGATTACGCCCTTGAGCTTTTCGGGAAGGTCAACGTTTTTCTTGTCAACTCTTACGCCGTCTTTGATAAAGTCAAGGGTTACGCCGGGATCAACATAACCGATAACGTCGAAGTCAATGGGAATATCGGCATCAATTTTTATGATATCCTTTTTACCCATTTTCCCGGAATGAACATTTTTGATAATAGCCACGGAGCAGTCAAGCTTATCAAGACCCAGCAGGTCGTAAAGCTTCATTCCGCTTCCGGCGGTAATATGGTCGATAACGACTCCGTTCTGAATTGAATCTATATTCATTTTGATGCCTCCTCAAGAAGTTTAAGGATAAGTGCCATGCGGATGTATTTGCCGTTAAGCACCTGCTTGAAGTAGCACGCTCTGGGGTCGGAGTCAACAGCTACGGAAATTTCGTTTACTCTGGGCAGGGGATGCATTACCGCAAGGTCGGGCTTTGCCAGATTCATCTTTGCCGTATCAAGAATGTAGGTGTCCTTCAGACGAAGGTAATCCTCCTCGTTGAAGAAGCGCTCACGCTGAACTCTCGTCATGTAGAGTATGTCAAGGTCGGGAATTGCTTCCTCAAGTGAGGTGGTCTGAACATAGGGGATTCCTTTTGCTTTAAGCACGTCTTTCTTGATATAGCTGGGTAATTTCAGTTCAACGGGAGAGATAAGCACAACCTTGATATTGCTGTATCTGCTTAACGCTTCAATGAGGGAATGAACGGTCCTGCCGAATTTAAGGTCTCCGCAGAAGCCGATTGTGAGATTATCAAAGGAGCCCTTTTCTCTGTAAATCGTCAGCAGGTCGGTAAGGGTCTGGGTGGGATGATTATGACCGCCGTCACCTGCATTGATTACGGGTATAGTGGCATTCTGTGAAGCAACAAAGGGAGCACCCTCCTTGGGGTGACGCATTGCGATAATGTCGGCGTAACAGCTTACGGTCTTTGCCGTATCGGCTACGCTTTCACCCTTTGCAGCAGATGAACTGTTCGCTTCGGAGAAGCCCAGTACGCTTCCTCCCAGTTCCAGCATTGCCGCCTCAAAGCTGAGACGGGTCCTGGTGGAGGGCTCATAAAAAAGCGTGGCAAGTTTCTTATGGGCGCAGGCATCCTGATACTTTACGGGGTTGGCAATAATGTCGTTTGCCTTTGCGATAAGCTCATCAATTTCTTCTGTTGATAAATCAAGAATACTGATAAGACTTTTCATTATTTATTGCCTCCGATCCAGTTTTCGTCAGATGGATTATTGCGGAATTTAATGAGCTTTTCAATATCTTCTTTTTTAATGTAGCCCTCTTCTGCGGCAACCTGGGCAATAACGTCAAAGTTAGTGAGAGAAATATTCTTAACCTCTGCCGCTGCAAGTTTGTCAAGGCCCTTCTGCATACCGTAGGTGAAAATGCTGACGATGCCGAGCACATCGGCACCTGCCTCACGCAGAACGTTGACTACCTCTATAACGCTGCCGCCGGTTGAAATAAGGTCTTCCACAACGACTGCCTTCTGTCCCTTTTCCAGCTTGCCCTCAATCTGATTCTGTCTGCCGTGGTCCTTTGCACCTGAACGGACATAACCCATGGG
>JAKSQQ010000070.1 GCA_024404015.1 Clostridia bacterium | reverse complement strand
AATACGGACGCTTCCCAAGCCTCAGCGGCGGGTTCGACTCCCGTACCCTGCTCCATGTAAAAACCCACTTTTGTCTACCGGACAAAAGTGGGTTTTTACAATGATATCCGTTCCTGTCGGAACGGGTGATATATCTCCGATATGATATCGCACTGCGTGCGGTGATATATGCTTGCGGCATATTAAGGAACAGATATTATTATGAGCGAAGCGAATAACAAGGTTCTGTCCGAAGGACAGGTTCTTATATCATATTTGAGCAAAGTGAGAATATATCATACAGCGAAGCTGTATATCATATCGCCGAAAGGCGATATATCATTGACTTTATTTTAATATATCACTGTAAAAAAATCGAGGTGATTGATGTGTCGGAAAACAAACTTGTTGATTTGTCTTTTGAATTTGCTAAAAGCATTGTTGAACTTGCGGACACCATAAAAATACCGAAAAGCTCTGAAAATTGACAAACCGATACATACTATGATATTATTTTGAAAAAAGGAGGTTTTACAATGACAAAGAAAATAATTTCGGTTCTTCTCGCAGTAATTACGGTCGCCGGCTTTGCGATTTCCGCGGCGGCATATTCCTACATTGACCGTGATGCGGTCGTCGGTGAGGATTTTTCCGTATCGTGGAATCAGATGAGCGATTATGAATACGATATGTGTATTTATGCTCCCGGCAGCGGCTCACCGACCTATGTTAATTTTAATCAGTCCGATATAGTAAGAACCGGCAATGTCAATACCATTCCCGGCAGTTTCCTTAAAGCGGCAGTTCAGGAAAGAGCCGCTAAGGACGGGCTCAGCGGTGTTGTGACTTTCGAACTGAGAATAAACGAGGACACAGGCGATGACGAGGATATTTCATATTCACTGTTCACCGTTGACCTGAATCAAATGAAGGTTACAAACGGCAAATTCAATCAGATTGACACGGTTGAATTGACTCTTGATTTTTCAGACCGCGAAAATCCGGTAAAGTGCAGTACACCGCACGTCGCCGTTGGCGATATCATTGATGGGTATGAGGGTATTCCCTTTAGTGAGACTACGAAAACAGGTGACCACACACTGGATATTTATCTTACCGCAGATGAGGGATACTATATTTTTGCGGGCTTTACGGTAACGGTAAACGGCAAAGAGGCCACCGTGGAGAGAACGGACGCCTGGCATGATGAGGCAATTGTTGTCGTTACGGTCAACCTTACCGAGGATGAGGTAAACTCCATATCCTTCTTTACAAGAATCATCAACGCCATCAAATCATTTTTCAGAAGTATAGCAGACTTTTTCAGAAATATTTTTGCTCCCGCCGGATGATATCGAAAAGCACCTCGCAAGAGGTGCTTTTTTGCTTATGATTGTTTCAGTCCTTCTTATTGCCGGACATATATTTGCCGAAGCGCGTGGGATTTCCGAATTCAGCATCCGGTACCATGAGCTTTTATCGAAAGAAATTTCCGCGGACGTGGTTTATACCGCTGTCGTTTCGGTATTATCCTCTCTTTTCTTTGCAAAAATCTTTGAAGATAATAAGAAAAAGCATATCGTCTCAATTATTGCTTACGGTGTATCCGTCTTTGCCGTTTTTATCGCTTCGTTCTGCCTTGCGGCGTATGCCCGTAAGCTTTCGATTATTATACCCGACGGCAGAATGCTTGCCGTTATTGCAGGCGGCTGTGCATTCGGAATGTGGCTCAGACACGCTAAATTCAAGTTGCCCGTTTTACTTATCACCGCCGCCGTTGTATTTATTACCTATATTTTCGGCTTCGGCATGCAGGCAGGTCTTTTTGTCTCCGCCGAAACAGAAAGCTACGATTATCTCAGAGATATCAATCCCAGGGCTTTTGATAATTACTATGACGGCAGGGCGCGTTACGACGAAAGTGCAGGTTTCGTCGTTATGGACGGAACTCCCCATGAGCGTTCCCAACCCCGAAAGAAATACGGGGGGCGATGCGTGTCGGAGCGATTGCCTTTGAAACGGTTTCGCCTTATTCTCCCATGATGCTCGGCATTTCCACTCATGCGGAGAATCTGGAGCCGACTGCGGCTGCTCTTATCCTTTACACTCTGAAATCCCTCTGCCGGATAGTTATTCCCGCAGTAATCGGAAAGAAAAAGACAGAGAAAGCGGAACAGGTGAATACCGCAGAGAAATAAAAACAGCAAAAGCGGAGTGCTCATTTATGAAGCAGTCCGCTTTATGTGTATATTCCGCTTGAATAAGCAAATAATATATGATACTCTTTTTATGAACGGTGGTGAAGATAATGGCTCAGGCACGGATAAACAAAAAGAACAAGGTGATTTCACGGATAAAGGATTGCGGCGGTGTACCGACTCTGTATATCAACGGCGTGCCTTTTGCATCCGCCGCGTATATGACCTACCTTGAGCAATTCGCCGAATACGGAAGCTTTGCCGAAAAGGGATATGATTTCTTTTCCTTCCCCGTTCTGTTTTCCGGCAGGTGGATAAATTCCGCTGCGGATACCCCTCCGTTCAAAAAAGGAATATTTGACGATAAGGACAGTCCCGATTTTTCTCTCTTTGACGAAGGAGTTAAAAAGATACTTGAAAAATGTCCCGATGCTTATATTTTCCCCCGTGTCAATATCAGCATGCCCCTTTGGTGGGAAGAGGAGCATCCCGATGGCGTGAATGTAAAAAACGGCGCTTCCTGCCGTGAATCAATGTATTCCTCCACCTGGCGTGAGGATGCGGCGAAAATGCTCCGCAGGTTTACAAATTACGTTGTCAATTCGGAATACGTTTCTCATATCGCGGGCTACCAGATTGCCGGCGGAAATACGGAGGAATGGTTTCATTTTGACCTGAATGCGGGTGCCTGTAAAAATGTGGAAAAACCATTTGCCGAATTTCTGAAAAAGAATTATCCCGAAACAGAATACAGAGGGCTTCCCGATTTATCTCTTCTTGATAGGGAAGAGATATACCATGATGACGGTTATCTTACCCGTTATCTTGAATTTGCAAGTGCTTCGGTTGCATCCGCAATCTCATATTTTGCATCCGTCATTAAGGAAGAAACGGACGGAAATACGGTGGTGGGTACTTTTTACGGCTATTCACTTGAAGTATCTTCACCGCTTTGGGGCACTCATTCACTGAAAACCCTGCTTGAAGATAAGAATATAGATTTTATTTGCTCTCCCTGCTCCTATTTTGAGGGCAGGAATCCCGATGCGGACTGGACGGAGATGTATCCCGCCGATTCCGTAAAGCTGCACGGTAAGATGTGCTTTCAGGAATGCGATATCCGCACGAATCTGACACAGCTTCTCAGCGAAAAGGATATTTCCCTTGACCCGAAACGGCTGTACACATCTCCGATATGGAAAGGTCCCGAATCAAAGACGGAATCAATCAATCTGCTGCGCAGGGCTTTCTGCCGTCAGCTTATCAGGGGCAACGGTCTGTGGTGGTTTGATATGTGGGGCGGTTGGTATAACGATACGGATATCATGGACGAAATGAAGCACCTGCGTGATACGTATGTACGCAGTATCGGATATGCGGAAAGAGGCAGTACGGCGCAAATCGCCGCCTTTATTGACGAGGATGTATATGCATATATGGGCAATTCACCCGTAAGAGGGATGGCGTCATATCAGCGAAAAGCCCTCGGAATGACGGGAACGCCATGGGATATATATGATATTTACGATTTTGACCGTGTAAAAGACAAATATAAGGCGGTTATTTTCCTTTCGCCGATGAAAACGGGAAATATGAAAAATGCGGTTTCCTTCTGCAATGAAAATGTCGTTCCCTATCTGATATTATCGGAGGATAAGCAGAATTATACCCCCGAGGAGCTGCGTGATTTCTGTAAGGCAAATTCAATTCACGTTTACTCGGAAACAGATGATATCCTATACATAAACGAAAACTACGGAGCAATTTACGCCCTTACCGAAGGCGTAAAGAAAATCCTGCTTTCTCAAAAGAAAGCAATCAGAATGCTGATTCCCTCAGGGAGTAAAACGGAAGTGACCGACAGGATTGAAATATATATAAAAAAGGGCGAAACGGTACTTTTTGAAAGAGGTGCAATATGAAAAAGGTAATTGTAATCGGCTGTCCCGGCTCGGGGAAGACAACCTTTTCCGTAAAACTGAACGAAATAACGGGACTGCCTCTGTATCATCTTGATGCCATTTGGCATAAGCCCGACAAAACCCATATTCCGAGAGAAGAGTTTGATCGAAGAATAAAAGAAATATTCAGTACGGACAAATGGATTATAGACGGGAACTATAACAGAACGATTGAAGTTCGGCTTGAACAATGCGACACGGTATTTCTTTTTGATTTACCGGTTGAGATTTGCCTGCAGGGTGTTTCAGAGCGTATCGGAAAGGGACGGTATGATTTACCTTGGCTTGAAAAAGAACCGGACCCCGAATTTGAAAAATCTATAAGAGAATTTCCGGAAACCTCTCTTCCGAAAATTTACAATCTGACAGAAAAATATAAGGACAAAAAACAGATTATCGTATTCAAATTAAGGGAGGAAGCGGACTTTTATCTATCGGATTTATCGGATTATATGAGGTGATTAAATGTTTTCTTCATTTGCAAAAAGGCAGCTTACTTCACTGCATGCCATTCCGATTGTAATCGGAGCCGTGTTCAAGGCATTTGTCGGCTTTGACTTCAAAAAGGCGGGTGCACTGATAACGGCGATTTTTCAGCTTGTGGGTGCGGCATTCTTTGACACACCCGTAAAGCCATACGGTGAAAAGCTTGACATGAATAAATTTGAACTTGTGTGGCAAGATGAATTTGAAAACGGCTTTGACGATACCGTGTGGCAGGGACATTACGTTTACGGTGATGAGGATACACAGCTGCGCGATACCGCCTGGTGGAATCGGGAGCAGGTAAGCTTTTCCGATGACGGCTGTCTTCTGCTTTCCGCCTCTTACAGAGAAGACGGACCTAAGGGTGCGGGATACTATTCCTACGGCATGGAAACCAATCCCAATAAAAATTATAACGGCAGACACAAGGGATATGAACAGCTTTACGGATATTTTGAGGTAAGATGTATTCTTCCCAAGGGAGCAGGTCTGAATCCATCGTTCTGGATACTGACGGACGGAATGTGGGCTGATGATACAGACGGAGGAGTCAGCGGATGTGAAATAGATTTATTTGAAACCCTTTACACTTACGATGAAAGCAGTGTCTATCACGACTCTGTTTATCAGACCGTTCACGTTGATTCCTACGAAGAACACCACCGCAGTGAAATCCAGGGATATTTCTACGCCGATGACCCCTACAATAAATTCAATACCTACGGCGTGGAATGGAATGAGGACGGCTATATCTTCTATATCAACGGAGTTGAAACCGCAAGAACGGATTTTGCGGGGGTATGCGAGGTGCCTCTTTATTTCATAATTTCGCTGGGCGTAAATGAAAATATCGTCCGGAACGAATATCTGCCCTCTGTATTCAAGGTGGACTACGTGAGAGCATATCAGTATAAGGAAACTTCACCCGTGCGTTAAATTTTTGACGGAAAGTAGCCGATTTTTGTTTTTCTTCGTATAAACAGATGAAAGACAAAAACGGAGGTAAAGAATTATGAAAAACAATAAAGCCGAATTTAATGATAACATGCTTGAGGCCGTGACCGGCGGAGTCAAATCACCTTTTATCGGTAACTTTGACGGCAACGAAAAAGTCGCAAATTTGAGAATATCCTCCGGCAACGAAAATCCCGACGAAGAATATTCACCGGATGCTGTTCCGACTGCTGCCGATATTATTTCGGAACTTAAGTCTTGATTGAAGGGAGAAAATATCATGAACGATAAAAAGCTTAACGAAAAGGAACTCAAAGAAGTAAACGGCGGTCAGGTGAACGACAGACCGATGCTCGGCGACACAAACCGCGGAAAAATACCCGGAGACGTTCAGAGTGCCAACATAGTGGGAAGCACCGTAAACACCTGGGATATAGCCGTTAAACTCAAGGAAAAATATCCGGATGACAAATGAAATATTATGTATGATAAAACCGGCACACCTGATTTTTCAGATGTGCCGGTTATTTTTATTAAGTTATATTACCGAATCTCCGTTTCGTCGGGAACGTCCGTTTCCGCGATTTTAGTTTCTTCTTCGGCGGAATTATTTTTCTCTGCGGATTCGATCTCTTCGTTTGCGGGAACTTCTTCCTCAGAAGCTTCGGCAGCATCCTTGTCGGTTTCCGTTTCTTCTGTTCCGGGCTCTGCCGTTATTTCGTCATATATGCTGTCAAACATATTGACTTCGGTCAATTCTATGTCGGCAAGCATCGCTTCCGTTTTGGCTCTTTCGATTTCAGCCAGCTCCGCTTCGTGGTTTGCATATGCTTTTTCGCAGGCCTTACGGTATTTTTCTTTGCGGGCAGGTCCTATTTTCTTTTTGAAGAGAATCGCAAATACAATCAGTATGACAAGGGTTGCAGCTGAAATGCAGGCACCCTCAAGCAATCCTCTTTGACGGAAGGTAATTTCAATCTTGTGCTGACCCTTGGTGATGTTGAAGCAGAGATAGGCGTCTGAAAGGGCGATATAATCATCCTCGCCGATTTCTTTGCCGTCAACCTTTACAGTCCAGCCCTTGTCGTAGGGAATGGAGGTAAACATGATTCCGTTCTGCTGTGCGTTTACCGTACCCTTGATGCAGGTGTCCTCAAAGCTTGTTATCTTCATCTGATTCTTCTGAAGCTTTGCATAGCCCTCGTTGAGAACGTCGTCATTGATATAATAGGGATAGAATGTAATATAGCCGTAGGATTCTCCTCCGCTTTCAATGGTGGCGGTGACCTCAATCAGATCGTCGGGCTTGATGATGCCCA
>JAKSQQ010000007.1 GCA_024404015.1 Clostridia bacterium | reverse complement strand
TACCGGGTTTAACGTGCTGGAATTCGATAATCTGATAAACCTGACCTTCCATTTCAAAGGTAACGCCGTTTCTGAAATCGCCTGCTGATACCATAATTTTGTCTCCTTAGTTTGAATTATGTAATTAACACAAGTATTCTATACCATATTCTGTCTTTTTTCAAGTATTTTTTTCATTATGTCATAACACAATGAGGGATTTTTCGCATATTGTAAGGTTTTCGTAACCCGTATCGGTAATGAATGCCATATCCTCAATGCGCACACCGAACTCCCCGGGGATGTAGATACCGGGTTCATCGGTTACCACGTCACCCGGCTGAAGCACTGCCTCACTGCGGGGACTGAGTGAGGGGCCCTCGTGAATGTCTATACCTACGCCGTGTCCCGTTCCGTGACCGAAGCAATCACCGTAGCCGGCGTCTGAAATTATGCTTCTTGCGGCGGCATCCGCCTCTTTGCAGGGCACTCCCGGTGCCAGGGTATCAAGGCAGGCAAGCTGTGCCTTCAGCACGGTTTCATAAACCTCTGCCATTTTATCCGTAACGCTTCCCACGGCAACGGTCCTGGTCATGTCGCTGTGATATCCGTCCACAACGGCACCATAATCCATGGTGACGAATTCTCCGCTTTTTACCTTCTTTTCCGTAGGTACCCCGTGGGGCTTTGAGGTGTTTTCACCGCTGATTGCGATGGTGGAAAAGGATAAATCATCCCCTCCGTTTTTCAGCATAAAATATTCAAGCTCAAGCCGTATGTCCTTCTCGGAAACACCGGGCTTTATGAAGGTCAGAATGTGATTAAACGCACCCTCGGCAATCCTTTGGGCGGCGATTATTCTCTGCTTTTCATACTCTTTTTTGCACCGTCTGAGAGCGGAGATCTCCCCGTCTGTTTTCTTTGAAAAAACGGCTGCCTCAAGCATACCTTCAATGCGGTTGAAATCCGCTACGGAAAGGTTTGCACTCTCGGTATAAACCGTTGATATGCAAAGCTTTGACAGTATTTCATTCAACTGTTCTCCCGCTCTTTTGAGCAGCAGGATTTCATCGCAGTCCCTTGCCTTCTGACCTGCCGCCTCACAATACCTGGAATCCGCCAGCATTATGCTTTTTTTCTTCGTTACCAGCAGGTATCCGTCGTCAAGACAGAAGTCCGTCAGATAGCGGATATTGGGGTTGGATGTAATGAGATATGCTTCCCCGTTTTCCAGGGTTGATTTCAGTTCCTCAAGTGACATTTTTTACCCTCACTTTTTCTGAATCCTGCGGATTTCACGCACCACTCTCGAAACGGGTAATCCGACGATGTTGAAATAATCGCCCTCTATTCTCTCCACGAGGACACTGCCCTTTCCCTGAATGCCGTAAGCCCCTGCCTTATCCATGGGCTCACCGCTTGTAACGTAATGCTTGATTTCCTCATCGGAAAGCTCCCAGAATTTGACCTTGCTGACGCAATGGAAGGTTTCCGCCTTATCGTCGTACGCAAGGCAGACACCCGTGATGACCTCATGCTCTTTTCCCGAAAGTGCGGAAAGCATCTGGCAGGCATGCTCCTTATCCTTGGGCTTGCCCATTACTTTGCCGTCAAGCACCACCACGGTATCCGCGCCGATAACAATGGCGTCCTCGGCAATGGCGGAAATGGCAAGTGCCTTTTTCTTTGCAATGTATTCCACGGCTTCCGCGGGAGCAAGTCCCTCGGGGAGTGTTTCATCAACGTTTTTGATGCATACGTCAAATTTCAGCTCCGCATTGGCAAGAAGGTCCCTGCGTCTGGGTGATGAGGATGCGAGAATTATTTTTTTCATCCGATTTTTCCTTTCCCGATAAGAGCGGCGACCTTGAGAACAAGCGCCTGTGTTTTACCGTCACGGATTTCGTTATTCAGTACCATTTCAACTGCTTTTTCAACGGGAATTTTCTCAACCTCAAGAAATTCATCCTCATCGGGATGCATCTGAGTAGCGTTGAGATTCCAGACGGCGTAGAAATGAATTATTTCACCGCAGTAGCCGGGTGAGGGGTAGAACTTTCCGCAGTCAAGATAATTTTCCGCCGTAAAGCCCGTTTCTTCCTCCAGCTCTCTTTTGCCCGCCTCAAAGGGATCCTCCCCCTTTTCAAGCTTGCCTGCGGGAAGCTCCGGCACTACCTCGGAATAGGGATAGCGGTACTGCCTGACGAAGATAAGCTCTCCCTTATCGGTGAGAGGAGCAAGGCAGACTCCGCCGGGATGCTCAACCACTTCCCTTGTACAGGGCTTGCCGTCGGGAAGCAGAGCATCGTCACATCTGACGTTGATAATCCTGCCGTTGAATACGTAGTTTTTATTTATCGTTTTTTCGGTAAGGTCCATAAACAGTCCTCCTTTATCCGAATCTATGGAAGGAATTATACCACAAATTCACAGGTTTTTGATTAGACAAGTTGTATAAAAAATATGCCCTTTTTTAGTTTATATTGTAGTATTCAAAAATTATATAACTGATGATATAATATTTTCATATTCGGCGAATGTGCGCCGCAATTAAGGAGAAATAATATGAACACTAAATTCTGTGCAAAGCCGGACGGCAAGCTTCACTATCCCCACACCATTCTTACGGGTTTTGCTTTTCTGGCTTCCTCAATCGCATGGGCAATTTACGACCCCTTCGTAACCAAGATTCTTAACAGACTTCTTCAGGCAAGCCCCACAATTACCCATTGGAGTGCCGTGCTTTCCGAGAAGCTTCCTTTCCTGGTTAAATTTTCAGCTACTCAGGGTGACGACGTTGCCGCTCTCGGCCTCGTTCCCCTTTTCATCGGTATAATCATGACCTTTGATAACATCTTCGGTGTTATCTTCCAGCCCACCTTCGGCAAGATTTCCGACAGAACTCATTCAAAGATGGGTAAGCGTAAGCCCTACATCGTTTTCGGTGCTCCCGCTTCAGCCCTCTTCTTTGCTCTTATCCCCATTATCGCAATCAAAACCGGCTCTCTCCCCATGACTATGGTATGCATCATTCTTTACGTATTTATCATGTCCCTTTGGAGAGCTCCCTGCGTTGCACTCATGCCCGACCTTTGCCCCAACGAACTGCGTTCCGAGGGTAACGCCATCATTAACCTTGTAGGCGGCGTAGGCAGTGTAATCGGCATGGTTGCGGGTACCATAGTAACCGCTGTTTACTGCCTTGTTACCGGCATTGATAAAAAGAGTGACGCTTTTGACGAGCTGAATACCTTCCCCTACGTATTCCTTCTGGGTGCTGTCGTAATGATCATCTGCACTCTGGTGGTTTACTTCACGGTCAAGGAGCCCGACAGCAGACTTAAGGCAGTTTCCGAAGCAGCTCAGGCAGCTGACGAAGCCGCAAAGGCAAAGGCAGAAAAAGAAGCCGCAAAGGCAGAGAAGGAAGCTCTCAAGGCAGAGAAGCTTTCCGGTGCGGAGCGCAAGAGTCTTATCTTCATGATGGGCTGCCTGTTCTTCCTCTTCTGCGGTACAAACGCAGTAACCACCTTCTTTGCTCTTTTCGCTGATGAAATCCTTCACAAAACCGCATCCGAAGCAACACTTATGGCTACCGCCCTCGGCGCGGCAGTTGCAGTAGGCGCTATTCCCGCCGGCTGGCTCGGCAAGCATCTGGGCCGTAAGAAAACCATTATTCTCGGCCTCATCGTTTACCTTGCCGCATTCGGCTCATATATCTTCGCTCAGGACGTGCTTCACAGCGTTCCTCTCATGAACGTTCTTATTTGGGTTGCCCTCATCGTAGGCGGCTTCGGTCAGATTTTCATTACCGTAAACACCCTTCCCCTTGTGCTTGAAATCGGCGGCATCAACAAGGTCGGCACGTTCACCGGATACTATTACACCGCTACGTTCTCGGCGCAGATTGCAACTCCCATCGTATTCGGTATCGTTGCGATGATTACAAATACGTACAAGACTCTGTTCTACTACTGCCCCGCCTGCTTCATTCTTTCCCTGCTCTGCATCCTTGTCGTAAAGCACGGCGAAGCACAGACCATCTCCGACGAGATGATTGAAAAAATCAGAGACGAGAACGAAGACTGATATTACTGTGTCTGCGGCTGCTGCATTTTGCGGCAGCCGCATTTTAAGAATAAGGACCCGGGATGCTCCGCGTTCCGGAATCCCGATGCAAAAAACCGTCAGTGTGGTGATGTTTATATGATAATCAGAAATGTTGAAGAAAAAGACCTGCGTGCTTCGGCGGAATGTGCCGTTCAGTCCTTCGGCGGAGAAATTACCGCCGACGATATGACGATGCCCCCGTACGAAATATTTGCCGCCTTTGAGGATGATGATAAAACTCTCACGTCACGGATTGAAATCAACGATTTTACCTGCTTTTACGGAAAGGGTAAGCTTCGCTGTGCGGGAGTGGGAGGCGTTGCAACCCTTCCTCAGTACAGGCACAAGGGTACGGTCCGCGCCCTTTTCAATAAGCTCTTTGAATCCGATTACGATATAAGCATACTCCACCCCTTTTCCACGTCCTATTACAGAAAATTCGGGTACGAAACCTCTGCGGATTTCATTTCTCTTGAAACAGGTACGGATAATCTCGCGTTTATCCCATACGCCGACAGAGTAAAATGCGTCGGGGAAAGCGATATAGGGGAGCTGCTCGAGGTCTATAACCGTCTTGCCTCCCGATATAATCTGGCTTATGAAAGAAAAGACGGCAGATTCTTTAACCTCAAGCCCTTTGACACGCCCGATTACACTTATCTTTCCCTTGACGAAAGCGGCAGACCCGACGGAATGGTGAGCTTTTCAGTAAAGAGAAGCGAGGAAACGCTTGAGGTATCCGAAATTTACTTTGAGGATAAGAAAGCCATGCTGAATCTTCTGGGTTATCTCAGACAGTATGAGGGCAATCTTTCGCTTATCAGATTTACGATGCTTCCTCTTTCCTCTCCGATAACCGGCTATCTCGTCAACGAAGGGAAAGCAAAGCGGCAGTTACAGAACACGGGCGCGGTGAGGATAATAAATCTTAAAAACGTCCTCGGCAAAGCCGAACTGCCTCCCGAAAAGGGCGGATTCACGTTCAGGGTGAACGACACCGTCAAGCAAAACAGCGGCACATTTTCCCTTAAATACGAAAACGGTGCCTGCACGCTGACCGACTTTGACGGCGAGCCGGATTTCATTACGGAAAGCAATGCAATGTCAAAAATCTTCCTGTGCGGAATAAGTCCCGACGATGCTCCGTATCTGAACGGACTTGAAATAATACACAACAATCCCGATTTATATAAAGCTTTTCCGCGGAAAAATACGTTTTTCTGCGGCGGCTTCTGAGGTGATATTATGAAGAGAAAATACAACGTTAAATCCGCAGCAAAGCTTGTGTGCGTTCTTACGCTTGCGGCCACCCTCTTCCTGCAGGGCGTTTCTGCTGACGAAATCGTTCTTCCTCCCCCGGGAAATACCGAGCAAGCTCCCGTGGGATATATCGTCAACGACGGTACGGATATTTACAAGGTTGACGGTGAGGGCAACGTTTACCGTAGCGAGGTTGAAACCGTTTGGGGTACAAGCTCTCTGCCCGCCGTCTACGATCTGAGAAACGTTGACGGCAAAAGCTACGTCACAAGACCCGAATGTCAGTATTCGGGAAACTGCTGGGCATTCGCTTCCCTTGCCTCCCTTGAATCCAACGTAATGAAGCAGGGCCATGATGAGCCCCATTTTTCAAAAACACACCTTACCTATTTCGCCAAAAAGCCCGCAAACGAGGGATATTATTATCAGTACCCATTCAACTCAGGCGGAAATATCAACGATACCATCGGCGCTCTCTCAAATCTTGAGGGCATTGCTAACAAATCCGATTTCCCCAACAATCTGACTCCGGGCGAGGTCACCTTCCCCGAATCCGACAGATACAATAACGGAAGCGGATACGTTCTTGACGAAGCGGTTTCATTAGAAAACACAAACGAAATCAAGAGCTGGCTCATGGAAAACGGTGCCGTTTACGCCGCTGTGCTTCAGACAGAGCTCAACGACGGCTATATGTTCAACGATTCTCTTGTATGGAACGGCAGTACAGTAGACAACGAGAAAAAAACCAACCACGGCATCACCATCATCGGCTGGGATGACACGATTCCCGCAAGTGCCTTTACCCACACGGAATCCAGATACTACGCAAACGGTGAAAAGGCGGATAATGCTCCTCAGGTAACCTATACTCCTGCCGTCAACGGTGCATGGATAGTCAAAAATTCCGTAGGTTATATTTATAACGGAGTTGCTCAGGAATATTATGACGGTAACTATATGTATATTTCCTACGGTCAGTTCATTGGCTCTCCCTATGGTCTGAAGGCCATGGAAAACCCCGGTATCAACAGAAACTACACCTACACCGAAAGGATTCCCTATTCCCACTATTCCGGCGTATTCCCGCAGTTTGCCAACGTATTCACCGCAGACGCGGCAGGTAAGGTTGACAGCGTGGGATTTATGCTTGCTCCCGCAGAAAACAATATAATCACGGACGTTACCGCAACCTTCAAGGTATATAAAAATCTTCCCTCCGACTATACCTCTCCCACAGACGGAACCTGCATGTTCACCGTAACAAAGCACTATACCAACGAGGGCTACTATACCTTTGACTTCCCCACAAAGGTTCCCGTTTCAAAGGGCGAAATCTTTTCGGCAGTCATTCTGCTTCACGACTCCAAGGGATGTTCCTTACAGATTCCCTTTGAGTGGCAAAGCAAATCAGATACAAATCCCACCTATACCTCGGCTGCAAGACAGAGCTATTATACGTTTACCGAAAGCGCAGTGATGAAGGATATCTATTCCGATGTCACCTCCTGTACCGTAGGCAACATCTTCATGCACGTTTACACCACCTGTCCTCATACCGACACCACCGAGGCCCCCAACAGTCAGAACGCAAACCGTGTGGATATCTGCTGCTCCCTCTGCGGAAAATACATCAGAACCGAATGTAAGGTACATACAATTGTAACGGAAAAGGGTACTCCCGCCACCTGCCTTACGGCAGGAACAACGGACAAAATCTACTGCTCCGAATGTGATTACGTTCAAAAGAAAGCGGAAAACATTCCTCCTCTCGGTCACAAGCCCGTAACGGATAAGGGCTATCCCAAAACCTGCACCGAGGACGGTCTGACCGACGGCTCACATTGCAGCCGATGCAACATAGTTCTCACAGAGCAGAAGCCAATTCCCAAGGGTCACAACATTGTTGTTGACAAGGGCAAGCCCGCCACCTGTCAGCAGACGGGTCTTACCGACGGCTGGCACTGCACCGCCTGCGATGCAGAGGAGAAAAGGGTTGTAATACCCGTTTCAAACCACAAGGATACGAATACAGACGGTCTGTGTGACGACTGCTCAACTCTGCTGGATGCCGCCCTTCACAATAAATATCTGCTTGACAGCGTATCAATAAATGCTCCCGCCGGCGGAACGGTTGATTACAAAAACAAGGTATCCTTTACCGCCTCCTTAAAGGGCACTCTTCCCGAGGGCTTCTGCATTGCGGTTTATGACGGAGCAAACGAAATCGGAAGAGGCGCTTCCTCCGTGAGTGTAACAACGTGCGAGCTTGATGCGGCAAAAACGTTTACCGTTAAAATTATCGCTTCTGACGGCTCCTCCGCATTGAATTCAGCCGGAAAAGAAATCAACAAGACCGTGCAGGTCAACGTAAAGAAAAACATAATCACGATTATCGTCGCTTTCTTCAGGTCCATATTCGGAGGTCAGCCCATTAAAAACATCTGAGAGGTGCGTACATGAATTTTGATGATGCAGTCAAATATTACACCGAAAACCCCACCGACGAGGGTCTTTACGCCGCCGCGGAAAAGCTGTGCGACCAGCTGACGCTGAAAGAAAAACTGAGTATGCTTTCGGGCAAGCAGTTTTTTGTCAGAAACGGCTACGACCTTTTCGTCAACGGTCAGAAATATAACTGCCGCCCCTGCATTGCGGGAGGCGTAAAGCGTCTGGGAATCCCCCGGGTAGCTTTCTCTGACGGGCCCAGAGGATGCGTAATGGGAAAAAGCACCTGCTTCCCCGTTTCCATGCTGAGAGGCGCATCCTTTGACAGCGAGCTTGAATACGAAATCGGCTCCGCTATTGCTGATGAGGTAACCGCCCAGGGCGGAAACTACTTTGCCGGAATCTGTATCAATCTGCTGAGAAATCCCCGTTGGGGCAGAGCCCAGGAAACCTACGGCGAAGACCCCTGTCTGCTTTCCGAAATGGGCGTTGCTCTGACAAAGGCGGTGCAGGATAAGGGCGTTATCGCCTGCCCCAAGCACTTCGCTCTCAACAGCATTGAAAACATCCGCTTTGACGTTAACGTTAACTGCGATGAAGTCACCCTTCACGAGGTTTATCTGCCCCACTTCAAGGCCTGCATTGACGCAGGCGCAATGTCAATAATGGGTGCGTACAATCTTTTCAGAGGTGACCACTGCTGTGAAAGCAAATATCTGCTTAAGGATATTCTCCGTGACCAATGGGGATTTACGGGCTTCACCATTTCCGATTTCCTTATGGGTGTCAGAAGCGCTCCCAAGGCGTTGAAGGCGGGTCTTGATATTGAAATGCCTCAGATTATGCGCTACACCACCCTCCCCTTCAATCTGAAGGCCGGCAAAATATCCATGGATAACGTAGATTCCTCTGTTCAGAGTATTCTGAGAGGTCTTATAAAAATTACTCCGAAGCTTAAAAAAGCCGACAAATCCGTCGTAGCAGGCAAAGAGCATACCGCCCTTGCCCGCAGAGCCGCGGCTGAAGGAACGGTACTGCTGAAAAACAACGGTCTGCTTCCCCTTGACAAATCAATGAAGGTTGCGGTAGTCGGCAGATATGCAAATAAAATCAACGTAGGCGACCACGGCTCCAGCTCCGTTTACAGTCCATACACCGTCACACCCTACGAGGGACTCTGCAACGTTTTCGGCAAAAATAACGTGGTGCTTCTTGAGGGAACAAGTCTTACCCCCAAGGAATCCGAAATCCAGAATTGCGATGCGGTAATCCTCTGTGTAGGCAGCGATTACAAGCAGGAGGGCGAAAACCTCGCCAACTTCACCAAAAACGACGATGTAGCCGAAATGGGTCTGAGCGGAGACAGATACTCCCTGCGTATATCAAAGGACGAAACAGCTCTCATCCGTCACGCCGTTGCATCCTGCAAAAATGTAATCGTCAACATTATCGGCGGCAGTGCCTACATAATTGACGAATGGAAGGACAGCGTCAGCGCAATACTTCATTCATTTTACGGTGGTATGGAGGGCGGCAACGCTCTTGCGGACATTATCGCAGGCAATGTCAATCCCTCGGGTCATCTGCCCTTTACAATAGCAAAGGATGAAGATGATTATCCGCCCTTCCTCTTCCCGGGAAGCAAGGAAAGAGATATGCTTTACGGCTATTATCACGGTTACACCCTTCTTGATAAGGAAGGCAAAACCGCATCCTTCCCCTTCGGCTTTGGTCTGTCCTATACGAAATTTGACTATCAGAGGGTAACCGCAAAGGTCAAAAACGGCGAAGTGCAGGTTTCTCTTACGGTCAAAAACAAGGGTGACAGAGACGGCAAAACCGTTATCCAGGTCTATGCGGGAGCAAAGGGCGACCACCCCGTAAAGCTGCTCAAGGGCTTCAAAAAGGTGCTTGTGGCGGCAGGCGAAAGTCAGAGAGTGACTCTTTCAATCCCTCTGAGCCGTCTTGCGTTTTATGATCCCGCAACAAAATCAACCTACAACGAGAAAAAATATACCCTCTACATCGGTCAAGATGCAGAGGACGCAATGAAAAAGAAAACAGAAATTGAAATATAACCGGAGGTCGTTATGAATATTCCCTCAGTTAAACCCGGCATAATCGCAGTTTCCCGTGACTGCTTCCCTATTGCGCTTTCGGAAATGCGCAGAGCAAATATAGTCAAGGCATTCGGTGAAGGACTCTATGAATGTCCCGTAACCGTTGAAAACGAGGCAGACGTATCAAGAGCAATCGCCGACGCAGAAGCCCACGGTGTAAATGCGCTGGTAGTCTTTCTCGGCAACTTCGGCCCCGAAACTCCCGAAACACTCCTTGTAAAGAAATTCAAGGGCCCCTCTATGGTAATTGCCGCCGCAGAGGGTGACGGAGATATGATTAACGGCAGAGGCGATGCCTACTGCGGTATGCTCAACTGCTCATACAATCTGGGTATGCGTCATCTCAAGGCATACATCCCCTCCTATCCCGTAGGTACGGCAGAGGAATGCGCACAGATGATTAAGGAATTTATCCCTGTTGCAAGAGGAATCATCGGCGTTTCAAATCTTAAAATCATCACCTTCGGTCCCAGACCCCAGGATTTCTTTGCCTGCAATGCTCCCATAAAGGGACTTTATGAGCTGGGCGTTGAAATCGAAGAAAACAGCGAGCTTGACCTGCTCGTTGCATACAACTCTCTTAAAGGGGATTTAAGAATAAACACAATCATTGAAGAAATGAAAGCCGAAATGGGCGAAAACGTCTATGAGGATATGCTTGAAAGAATGGCTCGCTTTGAGCTGACCCTTCTTGACTGGGCAGAAAAGCACAAAGGTGACAGAGAGTACGTAGTCTTTGCGGATAAATGCTGGCCTGCCTTCCCCGAGCAGTTCGGCTTTGAGCCCTGCTACGTCAATTCACGCCTTGCTTCAAAGGGCATTCCCGTTGCCTGCGAGGTGGATATTTACGGTGCTCTTTCGGAATATATCGGTGCCTGCGTAACAAAGGATGCAGTCACTCTGCTTGATATCAACAATTCCGTTCCCGCATACATCTATGAAGAAAATATCAAGGGCAAATTCAATTACCATATTAAAGATACATTTATGGGCTTCCATTGCGGAAACACTCCCTCCTGCAAAATGTGTGACGGCTGCGGTGTAAAATATCAGCTCATTCAGCACAGACTGCTTGAGCCCGCAGGAAGCGAACCCGATTTCACAAGAGGTACTCTCGAGGGAGACATTGCTCCTTCGGATATTACATTCTACCGTCTGCAATGCGACAGCGAGGGCAAGCTCAGGTCATACATTGCTCAGGGCGAGGTGCTTCCTGTTGCCACCCGTTCCTTCGGGGGTATCGGTGTATTTGCCATTCCCGAAATGGGCAGATTCTACCGTCACGTTCTCATTGAAAAGAAATTCCCTCACCACGGTGCGGTAGCATTCTCTCATTGCGGCAAATCACTCTATGAGATATTCAGATATTTCGGTGTAGCCGATATCGGATATAATCAGCCGAAAGAGGTCAGATATCCCACCGAAAATCCCTGGGGGTAATTATGGATTACTATATCGGACTTGACGTGGGCACCTCCTCGGTTAAGGCGATGCTCACAAGTGACTGTGAAATAATCGGCACGGTGTCAAGGGATTATCCTCTCTCCTTTCCCCACAGCGGATGGTCGGAGCAAAATCCCGAAGACTGGTACAACGAAAGCATAGACGCAATAAAAGAGCTGACTGCTGATATTGATAAAAGCAAGGTCAGAGCAATCAGCTTCTCCGGTCAGATGCACGGTCTCGTAATGCTTGACGGGGAAGACAGGGTTATTCGCCCCGCCGTTCTCTGGAATGACGGCAGAAGCGAAAAAGAGGTTTCATATCTCAACAACGAAATCGGCAAGGACTTCCTGCTTGACAATACCGGAAACATTGCCTTTGCCGGCTTTACCGCACCCAAGCTTCTCTGGGTTTACAATAACGAGCCGGAAAATTTTGCAAGAGCGGAAAAAATCTGTTTGCCCAAGGATTACGTTGCATATATGATGTCGGGAGTTTTTGCCACCGACACCTCGGATGCGGCAGGTACACTTTACTTTGACACCAAAAACAGATGCTGGTCAGACGAAATGCTTGAAATATGCCATATATCCGAGGATAAGCTTCCGAAGGTATCTGAAAGCTATGAGCCGATAGGCAATCTGAAAAAGGAAATAGCGCAGGAGCTTGGCTTTGATGAGGTTAAAATCGTCATCGGTGCCGGCGACAATGCCGCCTCGGCAATCGGAACGGGAGCCGTCAGCGACGGTGACTGCAACATTTCTCTGGGTACCTCGGGTACGGTTTTCGTATGCTCAGATAAATACAATTGCGACAGAGAGAATGCCATCCATTCCTTCTGCTCCGCAAACGGAAAATATCATTACCTCGCCTGCACTCTCACCGCCGCATCATGCAACAAATGGTGGATTGAGGATATACTCAAAGCCGATTACAGTGAAGATGTAAAACAGTATGCGGGCAAAAGCGATGTTATCTTCCTGCCCTATCTGATGGGTGAACGCTCTCCCGTCAACGACACAAAGGTAAGAGGTATGTTTTACGGTCTTTCCATGAACACCACAAGGGAGGAAATGGCTCTTGCGGTACTTGAAGGAGTTGCATTCTCCCTTAAGCAAAACGTTGAAATCATTAAGTCCCTGGGCGTAAATATAACCCGATCGGGTATCTGCGGCGGCGGCACGAAAAGCCGTTTCTGGACAGAGCTATTGGCTACCGTGCTGGGCATAGATATCAGCGTTCCCCTGCTTGAACACGGAGGAGTTCTCGGTGCCTGCATCCTTGCGGCAAAGGGAACGGGAAAGGATATTTCGTCAGCATTTTACGGTACGAAGGAAATAATCCGCCCCGACACCTGCCTGACGGATTACTATGAAAAGAAATATCTTAAATATCTGAAGCTGTATAAAGCCGCAAAGATTATAGATGAATAAAAAACAAATCAGCACCTGCTTGAATCCGGGCAGGTGCTGATTTATTATCGCATTGAATATTAACTTATATCACAAGTCCCAGCAGACCGTAGGACAACGCCGTCATAATAAGGTCCGCAATAAAAACACCCAGGGCAATTATGGGCAGGGAGTATTTGAATCTTAAATCCAGTATATCCGCAAGCACGGCTCCCGTCCAGCCCCCGGTACCGGGTAAGGGAATTGACACGAAAAGAAGCAGACCCCAACCCTTGTATCTGACCACATTATTCCCTTTTTTAAGGGAACGTCTCACAATCTTATCAACCAGCTTTTTTGTCCATTCAAATCTTCCTAAAAATCTGAAAATTTTTCTGACAAAAAGCAGAATGAAGGGTATGGGAACGATATTTCCCGCGTAGCAGATAATAAACGCCTTCCAAAGTTTTACTCCCAAAAGCTTCGCGGCAAGCATACCGCCTCTGCATTCAAGAACGGGCAGAAGTGAAATGAGAAAAACTATAAGCTCCTTCGGAGTCGTATCCGTAAAGAAGCCGATTATGCTGTTTACTGCGGACTCCAAAGTTTCTCTCCCCTTTCAGAAAGCATTTTCCATATAATTTATCTTCACGGGATTACAGTCCTTGTCAAGATATACCTCACACACGTCAAACCTTGTGGGATAGTCAAGCTTTGAGTAACGCAGGAAGCTGTTTGCCGCCATTGTGATTCTCTCCTGCTTGTTTTCGTCAACCGCCTCCATGGGTCTGACGGAGGTTTCCTCGTCCCTTGTTTTGACTTCAACTATGCACAGCGTTTTATTTTTGAAAGCAACCAGATCAAGCTCACCGAAACGGCAAACATAGTTAGAGGTGATTATCTTGTATTTATTATCTCTTAAGTATCTTGCGGCATATATTTCGCCCCAGACACCGGATTTATTTTTAATCATATTACTTGTTGATTATTTTCTTGAGAAACGTAAGACGGTGATGCTCTGAAATGCCGTGCTTCTCAATACATTCGTAATGAAGCTTCGTGCCGTAACCCTTATGCTGTGCGAAGCAATACTGAGGTAACTGCTTATCAAGTTCATACATATATCTGTCCCTGCTGACCTTGGCAAGAATTGATGCCGCGGCAACGGAGGGACTTTTTGCATCCCCTTTGATTATTGTTTCTCCGTCAATGGCAAGGGGAGGCATTCTGTTGCCGTCAATGAGAGCGTAGTCGGCGGGAATATCCAGACCCTCCTGAGCTCTTCTCATGGCAAGAAAGGTTGCCTGCAAAATATTTATTTCGTCTATTTCCTTTGCGGTGGCAAAGGCGATTGAATATGAAACTGCTTTTTCCGTTATGATGTCAAAAAGCTCTTCCCTCTTTTTTTCCGTCAGCTTTTTTGAATCGTTAAGTCCGGGTATTTCAAGCCCTGCGGGCAGAATCACCGCCGCCGCATAAACGGGACCTGCAAGAGGACCTCTGCCTGCCTCATCTATACCGCACACTGATTTATATCCCTTTTCACCTGCGGAAAGCTCATAGTTATATTCCATATATTATCCTCTGAATTCACCGGTAAAGGTTTTTTCAAACGTGGCGTTGAGCCACTGGTCATTCCATTCGGTCTCGCCGTAAAGGGCGTGTCCCGATGCCAGTGTTTCGCTGTAATCGGAAAGCATATAGCTTCTGATTTTTGTCATATTCTCACCGTAGTGAGTGATAACGCCTTTAATTCTGATGTTTTTGATTTCGGCCTGAGATTTTGAGGTCTTACGCACGATATCAAATTCAAGTATTCCCCCCAGAAGGGATTCGGGACTGCCGCCTGTGGAAATAAGGTTTCCGAGAGAATATGCCACAAGGGTTTTCGTTCCGTCTTCTCTGACGATGTATTCGATGGGCTGAATAACTCTGGGGAAGGTGCCTATTACAACATCGGCTCCCCAATCGGAAAGTTTCTGTGCGCTTTCTCTCTGCTTTTCCGTTATTTCGGCGCTGAATTCCTCGCCCCAGTTAGCGTAAACGATTACCACATCTGACTTTGCCTTGGTTTCTGTAATAAGGTCTCTGACTGCGGTTTCCGCCTGAGAATTCATTATTCCGAATTTTGAACTGCCGCTTAAGCCCTCTGCCTTTTCCGTATATCCCACAAAGCCGATTTTTATTCCGTTGACATTGCGGATGACGGGCTTGAGACCGTCCTTTGATTTTTTATATGCGCCTATGGCGGAAACGTTTTTCTTTGCCCAGCAGGCAAGAGTGTTTTCCAATCCCTTTTCGCCGTAGTCAAGCACGTGGGGTGATGCAAGATTTACCACGTTTACACCCAGCATCGTAAGGGTATCCGCCAATTCGTCGGGAGCATTCAGCAAACTGCCTCCCGTAACCTCATGGTCTGAAGACATTACGGATTCAAGGGTAAGCAAGGCAATATCCTTATCGGCGATTTCATCGGATATGCCTTCGTAAAAGAATTTATAGTCATAGCCCTCGCCGGAGCTTCTTTCAAACGCCTGTCTGTTCATTTCGTCGCTGATGAGGTTATTACCCATTGCCGCAACCGTGGCTCTGGCGTAAACATCATCCTCACCCTGCCTGGAAAGCTCTTTTGCTCTTGAGTAAAGGATTACTCCGACGCTGACCATATCAAGGAATAATACCGATGCAAGAAAAAAAGCCATTATTTTTCTCATTGCCGTATCTCCTTTCTCTGTTATCAGTCAAGTGTGATTTTCCCAAGCTTGCCCCCGCGGTATTCGTCAAGGAGCATTACTGCCGCCCTTTCGGTATCGTATTCGCCCTTTCTGAGCAGCATTCCCCGCTTCTTCGCAATAAGCTCAAGCAGTTCATAGGGCTCAAGGTCTTCAAAATCACTTATTTTATATCTTGCTTCAAGACGGTCGGGATAATTCTTCTGCATTACGAGAAGAAGTCTGACGGCAATTTCCTGAATATCCAGAATGTCGTCCTTTACCGAACCGATAAAGGTAAGCTTAAAGCCCACCTCGGGGTCTTCGAATTTAGGCCACAGTACACCGGGAGTATCAAGCAGCTCAATGCCCTGCCCGATATTGAACCATTGATTTCCTCTTGTTACGCCGGGCTTATCCGCAACCTTTGCCTTTACTCCTCCCGCCATACGGTTGATGAAGGAGGATTTGCCCGTATTGGGTATGCCGACTACCATTACACGCAAGGTCTTTCCGCCCATTCCTCTGTCAATATTGGCCTGAATCTTATCCTTCAGTACCTCTTTCACGGCGGGCTGAAATTTATCCAGTCCCTTACCGCTGCGACAGTCAACGGGAAGCGCCTTTATACCTGCCTCGGCAAATTTCTTTATTCTGTCGGCGGTTGCCTTGTCGTCTGCAAGGTCTGCCTTATTGAGCAGGATTATTCTGGGCTTTGAGCCCACTATTTCATCAATTTCGGGATTTCTGCTGCTTTCGGGAAGACGGGCATCCACTATTTCACACACTGCGTCAACAAGGGGCAGACTTTCCTTGATAAGCCGCCTTGTTTTTGCCATGTGACCGGGAAACCACTGAACTGTCATTTTTTCATTCATGCTTTAACCTATCTTAAACTTTCCGAAAGGCATGATTCTGAATAGCGCCTTTCCGAGAACGTACTCGGTTCTGATTGTACCTATTCTGATATCACGGCTGTCGCTTGAGCCGTTACGGTTATCACCCATTACGAAAACGTGGCCCTCGGGAACGACTATGGGGAAGGGCGTACCCTCCTCACGGTTGGTGGGAGTGTTGGTATAGGGCTCGTCAAGAGCAACACCGTCAACGTAAACAACGCCCTTTTCAAAATCTATGTCCACGGTCTGTCCCTCCGTGGCGATTACTCTCTTGACAAGAGTTGACTCAATATATGAGAAATATGAGGGCTGGCAGGTTACCACGATATCACCGGGCTTCGGGTCTGAAACAGCGGTGATTATAATGCGGTCCTTATCCTGAAGAGTCTGAAGCATGGATTCGCCATCTACACCGATTGTGCGGAAAAGAAACAGAAACGCAAACGACACTATTACCGTAGCGGAAGCAAAAACAGACACTATATCAAAAAATCCGCCGAGTTTTTCACTCTTTATCATTTTCATTCCATCCTTTCTATCTTTACTGCTTTGGGAGAAATGCGGTAAAACGCTCTGCCCATTATATATTCTTCCTTGATAAAGCCGATTGCCTTGAATCGGCTGTCCCTTGAATTGTTACGGTTATCGCCCATTACGAAAACCTCTCCCTCGGGAACGGTTACGGGGAAACGGACGTCTCCGCTGAGTGCGGTACCCTCCCTGCCGTAGTCTCTTATATAGGGCTCATCCAGCATCTCACCGTTGCGGTAAACCTGGCCTTTTTCAAAGTCAATATCTATGGTGTCACCCTCAATGCCGACAACTCTCTTGACAAGCAGCTTGTCGTCTTCCCAGGGCTGACAGATGATAACCACGTCGCCTCTCTTGATATTGGTCGTGATGGCGGTGATAAGCAATCTGTCTCCGTCCATGAATGTGTTATTCATGGAGGAACCTACAACACCGCTGACTCGGAACACCAGTAAAAACAGCACGAAACCGACTACGAAGGCACCCTTCAGCACGTCAACCATATCAAATACTGCGGAATGAAGCGGGTCTGCTTTCTTCGGAAATATAACGTAATATACGTCTGTCTGTCTTTCAGCTTTCACCGTCTCACCTCCTTCGGAAAAGCAATGTTAAATAATGAATATCTGTAAAAATTATAATATCGGGGAATGGCAAAGGGAAAATATGCCATCGTTACGGAAATTTGTTTCGGCTGCAGTTCCCCAAAGCCAAAAATAAGGATGTTACAATTTGAATAAACTGCAACACCCTCACAAGTTTTGTTATCTGATTTCTTCCTTAACCTTAGCTGCCTTACCGACTCTGTCACGAAGATAGTAGAGCTTGCTTCTGCGAACACGACCGTGTCTTACGAGCTCAACCTTGGCAACGTTGGGGGAATGAATGGGGAATACTCTTTCAACACCTACACCGTAGGAAATACGGCGAACTGTGAAGGTTTCGGAAACGCCGGAACCTCTACGAGCGATAACTGTTCCCTCGAATACCTGGATTCTTTCCTTTTCACCCTCGCGAATCTTAACGTGTACCTTAACGGTATCACCGATTTCAACTGCGGGGATTTCTGCTTTAAGAGAATCCTGTGCGATTAACTTGAGTGCATCCATTGAAATAACCTCCGTTTTTTTCAGATGTTCATACACCAATCGCCAGAGGAACATCCGTTTTAATAGTCATATTAAACCCCGTCTTCGGTGCCGCAACACCTATTGACGGTATAAATGCTTGACCACTATACCACAGGTTTATTTCAAATGCAAGTGTTTTTTCGTTTTATTCAAATATTTTTTTGTTATTTATATATATTTCCGTTCTCGTTATGCTCAAGGATGCGTAATCTGCGGCAAGCTGAGAGCAGAGTGCGTCAACCAGCAGGTTGGCGTTCAGATTCTTTTCCGTACCCGTAGCGAGCACAGCTTCCATTCTGATTGTATTTTCGGATTGACTTATTTCAAAGGAATCAACAAACTCGCAGAGATTAACGGTCTTTATGCCTCTCTTTGAGCGTTTTTCAGCATTGAGTACGCCCTCTTCCATAATTGAGGAAGCGCAGACTGCAAAGCCCTCTGCCTCCCCGACGGTGTCAAAAGACATATCTATGATATATTTTGACGAAACAATCTCGTTCACCTTGCCTACGGGGTCGGTAACGTCAACTATTTCGATACCCCCGGGCAGTACTCCGTTGAGCTTTTCTTTTATTTCCTCTTTTGTCATATCCTTTTCTATGCGGATATCAATGGGCTCTCTTAAGCCCGTCTGACCCAGAGGAAGGGGCAGCAGGAAATTCAGATAGGGATGGGGATTGAAGCCCTCGGTGTACCAGAGGGGAATACCTGCACGGGTAACCGCCCTTGTGAAACAGCGGTTCATATCAAGGTGTGACGTGTAAATCGCAAGTCCCGACTTCTTATACCAGATTCTCACTGAGTTCATTACACACACCTCCGTTCAGTCTTGCTGCTCCGCATCCCGCACATTTTTCACGGCAGCAGGGAGTGGTTTCCCCTGCATGTGCCTTTTTATTCTCCCTCTGAAGGAAGCTCTTGGTCACGCCGTAGTCCATGTGATCCCAGGGCAGAACCTCATCAAGTTCACGCCTTCTTGCGGTATAAAAATAGGGGTCAATTCCGCATTCATCAAAGCTCTGCATCCACTTTTCGCGGTCAAGATGCTCCTCCCAGCTGTCAAAGTGACAGCCCTTTTTCCAGGCGGTGTATATTACCTCGCCCAAACGGCGGTCGCCCCTTGAGAATACACCCTCAAGAAAGCTTGTCCAGGGAACGTGTCTTGAAAGCTGAACCTTTTTGGTTTTGATGCAGGAGAGCAGATAATTCTGCTTTTCAATCAGCACCTCGGGTCTGTCCTGGGGCTCCCACTGGAAGGGAGTAAAGGGCTTGGGAACAAGGGATGCAAGAGAAATGTTGACGGCAACGCTCTTGCCCTTGGGCTTGTTTTCACAGCGGTAATATTCGTCAACAACCGCCTGAGCAAGATTTGCGATGCCTTCTATATCTTCATCCGTTTCCGTAGGAAGACCTATCATAAAGTAAAGCTTGACCGCAGTCCAGCCCCCTTCAAAGGCCTGTGCCGAGGTGGAAAGGACTTCCTTTTCGGTAATATTCTTATTGATAACGTCCCTCAGACGCTGTGTGCCCGCCTCGGGAGCAAAGGTAAGACCGCTTCTGCGTACGGAATTGAGCTTTTCCATAAGCTCTCTGGGAAAATTGTCAACACGCAGGGAGGGAAGGGCAATGTTTATCTTGTTTTCATCTGCCCAGGGAATCATACTGCCCAGCAGTTTATAAAGTCCCTTGTAGTCACTTGTACTGAGGGAGCAGAGGGAGATTTCATCGTAACCGGTGGCTTCGCAGATTGCACGGCACTGCTTCTCAACCACCTCGGGAGATTTTTCTCTCAAGGGTCTGGTAAGAAATCCCGCCTGACAGAAACGGCAACCTCTGATACATCCGCGGAAGATTTCAACGGTTGTTCTGTCAAATACGGTTTCAATAAAGGGTACTACAAATGAATCGGGGCTGAACATGGCATCAAGGTTACTGACGTTTCTCTTAATTACCTTTGCAGGGGCTCCGTTGGTGGGAGTGACTGATTTTACCGTGTTGTCCCCGTTATATTCAACCTCATAGAGAGAGGGAACGTAAACTCCCGGAATCTGTGCGGCGGCAATGAGAAATTCCTGCTTGGCTGCGCCCTTTGCCTTGTATTCCTTAAGCAAATCAATAAGCTCGCCGGTAACCTCTTCGCCGTCACCGGGAAGGGTGATATCAAAGAAATCCGCCATGGGCTCCGCATTGCATACGCAGGTGCCTCCCGCAATGACTATGGGTGTCAGCTCTGTTCTTTCGGCACTCTTTACGGGCAGGCCCGCCAAATCCAGCATATTGAGTACATTGGTGTAGCTCAATTCATACTGCATGGTGAATCCGATAATATCAAAATCCTTTACGGGTTCTCCGCTTTCAAGGGCGTAGAGAGGAATATCATTTGCCCTCATTATTTCTTCCATATCCGTATCGGGGGCAAAAACTCTTTCGCACCTTGCGTCATCCCTTGCGTTCACAAGAGAATAAAGTATCTTCATTCCCAGATGGGACATACCTATTTCGTAAGTATCGGGGAAGCAGAAGGCATAGCTGATATCAACGCTGTCACGGGGCTTGACAATGCTGTTAAGCTCACCGCCGGTATATCTGCCGGGCTTCTGCACTTTAAGTAAGAATTTTTCAAGCTTTTCGGGATACATCTGATTCACTCCTAACTTGATAATGATATCACACAATTGTTAATAAATCCATATCAAATGCACATTTTATTATTTTCTTTATACGGAGTATTTTCTCGTGTTTTCTGTTGAATTATCCCGCCGCTTATTATATAATGAATTAGTTATATTGTGGAGGTGTGTTTTTTGATTGAACTGACAATGTCGGAGGGAGAGCTTCGGCTTATGCGTAATTCCTCCTACGTTTTCACACTCCGTCCGGGTGAAAGCATAGCCGAAATCGGCTACGGAGAAAACAGCTATAAGATGGACAGAGGCAGCTTCACCATAAATGAAAAAATCTACTGCCGAAAGCCCCTTTTCGTTAAAAATATTCTTCTGTCGGATAACCGTGCGGAGATTTCGCTTACAGAGGGCAGTGCCGTCATTTCCGTTGAGGGAAACAATCTGAATGCGGATTTTTACGGTCTTTCCGCCTACAACCGCCTTTGGATTTCTCTCCCCGCAGACGAAAAAGAGCACGTCTACGGCACGGGTGAAACCTTTACCGAATTTGACCTGAGAGGCCACAAGGCGAATGTCTGGGTGGCAGAGCATCAGAACGCAAAAATGCTGTCAAAAAAGATTACAAAGGTCACTCTCGGTTTTCGCAACAGCAAACGCAAAAACAAATTTGAAACCTATGAAACCTACTATGCACAGCCCACCTTCCTTTCAAGCAAAAAGTACTGGTTCCATTCTCTCTCAACCTCAAGATGCGAATTTGATTTTACCGATAAAAAATATCACCGTCTCAAATTCGACTGCGTTGAGGGCTTCCGAATGGGATTCGGTGACAGCTTTGAGGAAGCGGAGGAAAGTCTGACAGCCCTTTTGGGCAGACAGCCGGAGCTTCCCGACTGGATATATGACGGAGTAATCCTGGGTATCCAGGGCGGCACGGAAATAATGATGAATAAAGTCAACACCTGCCTTGAACACGGCACAAAGGTTGCCGGCGTCTGGATTCAGGACTGGGAGGGCAGACGGGTAACCGCCTTCGGCAAACAGCTCCAATGGAACTGGGAATGGGATAAAGAGCTTTATCCGGGTCTTCCCGAAGCAATAAAAGAGCTGAACGCAAAGAACATCAAAGTGCTGGGCTACTGCAACACCTTCCTTGCCATTGAGAAACCCATGTATAAGGAAGCCGCAGAAAAGGGCTATTGCGTAAAGGACAAGGAGGGCAAGGATTACCTCGTTACGATTACCACCTTCCCCGCCGCAATAGTTGACCTGACCAATCCCGAGGCGTGGAACTGGCTGAAAAAGAAAATCAAAGAAAATATGATAGATTTCGGTCTGTCGGGCTGGATGGCTGATTTCGGCGAATATCTGCCTACGGACTGTGTCCTTTACAGCGGCGAAGACCCGGAGCTTGCCCACAACACCTGGCCTGCAAGATGGGCGAAGCTCAACAGAGAAGCGGTTGAGGAAAGCGGAAAGCTCGGTGAAATAATGTTCTTCACCAGAGCGGGCTTCACCGAAACGCCGAAATACTCCACAATGATGTGGAACGGCGACAATCACGTGGACTTTTCCATGGATAACGGTTTGCCCTCCGTCGTTCCCGCATCCCTTTCCCTCACCTGCAGCGGATACGGTCTGAGCCATTCGGACATAGGCGGATATACCACCTTCGGCAAGATGTGCAGAAACGAGGAGCTGTATATGCGCTGGTGCGAAATGAACGTATTTTCACCCGTTATGAGAAGCCACGAGGGCAACAATCCCGACCTTAACGCACAGTTTGACGCAAGCACCGAAACCCTTGAGCATCAGGCGAAAATGAGCAGAATACACTGCGCTCTCAAGCCCTATATCAAAGATGCGGTAAGAAAAAATGCCGAAAAGGGTACGGGTGTCATCAGGCCTCTCTTCTTCCATTACGACGATGAGGCATCAAAGGTACTGGCATACGAATACCTGCTGGGCAGGGATATACTCGTTGCTCCCGTTTTGAGACCGAACATAAATAAAAAGAACGTTTATCTTCCCGATGACGAATGGATAGAATTCTCAACGGGAAAAGAATACAAGGGCGGAAAGCACACGGTCAGTGCCCCCATCGGCACTCCTGCGGCATTTTACAGAAAAAATGCCTCTCCCGAAGTCCTTGAAATATTTGAAAATGTAAAAAAGGAGTTTTAACATGGGCAGAATAATAGCTATCGGCGGCGGTTTTGATAACGAATATGCGTGGGATTTAGCGGAATACATAATCGGTCTTTCCGGCAAGGAGCATCCCAACTATCTTGAAATCCCCACAACCTGTTACGATTCAGGTCCCTGCGATGTGGGCAGATACAGCAAAATGGGCTGTGATACAGATGTTCTCTATCTCACCCATCCCTATATCACGGAAGAACTGATTGCGGAAAAAACCCGTTGGGCAGACGTAATCCACGTTCCGGGCGGAAATCTTGAATTTTGTCTGAAAACCTGGAAAAAGACAGGTGCGGTTAAATATCTCAGAGAGGCATTTGATGCAGGCAAGGTGCTTTTCGGCGGTTCCTCGGGCAGTATGTGCTGGTTCAGACAGGGCTTTGACGACTGCGGTCCCAGAGGGGATTTCATGTTCGTAGACTGCATCGACATCATTCCCTACAATAACGTTCCCCATTACGAAGGTGAATTCTGGCATCAGTTTGACGAATACGCAAACAAAACTCCCCTCTCCACAATCGCCTGCGAAAATGACACTGCTTTATGCTATATTGACGGTAAATATTCCCTTAAAATATCACCGAGAAGACCGGATGCGAGAGTATGGTTCTTTGACGCAAATGACGGCTATAAGAGATACGACCTTACACAGCATCCCGAAATACTTGAAAAGCTTTGATTTAAGGAGAAGCAAATATGAAATACTTTCTTGACAGCGCTAAAATTGATGAAATCCGTGAGGCATACGATACCTTCGGAATCGACGGAATCACCACAAACCCCAATCATATTATGAACAGCGGCAAGCCCTTTTACACCGTTATTGCGGAGCTTGCGGATTTCGTAAAGGAAAAGGGTATCGGGGGCTGGGACGTTTTCCCCATTTCCGTTGAAATCAATCCTCACCTTGATGATGCTGACGAAATGGTTGCAATGGCAGAAAAAATCTCGGCTATGTGCAGTAATTTCGTTATTAAAATTCCCTGCACCGAGGCAGGCATTGCCGCCGCAAGACGCCTTGAAAAGAAGGGTATCCGCACCAATCTTACCCTTGTTTTCTCCGCATCTCAGGCACTTATCGCAGCAAAGAACTCCTCCCTCTTCGTTTCCCCCTTCATCGGCTGGAAGGAAAACAGCGGTGAGGACTGCGTTCAGTACATCAGCGACATAGTTGAAATTTACAGAAATTACGGCTTCCTCGGCAAGACGGAAATTATTTGTGCCGCAGTCAGAAACGGCAAGCAGATAGTTGACTGTGCCGTTGCAGGCGCAGATATCGTAACCGCAGGTCTTCAGGTATTCAAGGACAGCTTTTATCATCCCTTTACCGATTACGGTCTGGCAAAATTCCAATCGGCATGGGACAATACAATAACCGAATAAGAGGTCAATAATATGAAAATCGGATTTATCGGACTCGGTATCATGGGCGAATCCATGAGCGAAAATATCATAAAGAAACACGATGACAAGGTCTACGTTTCCGACATTAACAAGGCGCAGGTCGAAAAGCTGGCAGTTCTTGGCGGAATCCCCTGCGAGGATAATATCGAGGTGGCAAAAAATGCCGACGTTATCATCACCATGGTTCCCAAATCAGAGCACGTAAAGAGCGTTTACACCGAGCTTCTGCCCTACATTGACAGCAATAAAATCTGCATTGATATGAGCACCATCGACCCAAGCGTTTCCCTTGAATGTGCTGAAATGATAAAGGCAAAGGGTGCGCAGTTTGCGGACTGCCCCGTTGTCAAATCAAAGCCCGCCGCAATCAACGGCACTCTCGGCATTCTCGCCGGCTGTGACGAGGAGCTTTTCCCCGTTATCGAGCCCATACTGAAATATATGGGCTGCAACGTTATCCGTATGGGCGAAAACGGCAAGGGTATCGCCATGAAAATCTGTCACAACTGCCTTGTCGGTCAGATTCAGAACGGCGTAAACGAAACTCTGGGACTTGCCCGTAAGCTGGGCATTTCCGTTGACGATTTCGCTACGGCGGTTTCCTACGGCGGTGCGGGTAATTTCTACCTTGAATCCCAGAAGGAAAATCTCAAAAACGAAAACTGGACTACCGCATTTTCTCTTGAAAACGAAAATAAGGATCTGAATATCTGCCGCCGTCTTGCAGACGAGCAGGATATGCTTATGCCCGGACTTGACAACATCCTCTCCGTTTATGAAAGAGGTATGAAGGAAGGTCTCGGTAAGGACGATTTCAGGTCAACCTACAAAATTGTAAACGAATAAGGTGACGGTTATGGATTTCAAATCCGCATACATACCCATCGGCGTCGGCACATTTCATCTCGAAAGCGCCGAAAAGGCCTTTAACGACAGCATTTCTCTGCTGAAGGAACTTGATGAAGGCATTGCGTTTCCCGAGGAAATGCTGCTTACCGCAGATAAGCTCAAAGCGTATATTTCCTCTCTGAAGCCCGACCTTGCAATCGTGCAGAATCTCACCTTTGCAAACGCCGCTTATATGAGCGAAATTCTCAGCACGTTTGACTGCCCGGTACTGCTCTGGACTCTCCGTGAGCCCGTAATTGACGGCACCCGGCTTCGTCTCAATTCCCTTACGGGTGCATTTTCGGCAGCCAATACCCTGCGCGGCTTCGGCAGGAATTTTGAATACGTTTTCGGCTCTCCCGATGAAAATGAAGTAAAAGAAAAAATCTCCGCAACCATTGATGCCGCAAAATTAAAGAAAGCCATGCACGGACTGAAGCTCGCTCAGGTGGGACATACTCCCCAGGGCTTCGGCTTCGGCAGAGCCCTTGACCTTGATATGCTGAAAACCTTCGGCGTTACGGCAGAATCAATAGAGGCAAGAGAGTTGATTGACAAGGCAAAGACCTTTACAGACGACGATGTTGCGCCCTATCTTGCGGATGCGGGAAAGCGAATCTGCGGCCTTGATAAAATTGACCCGAAAAACGTCTGCGACTTTGCACGTCTTTATAAAGCATATTCCGATTATGTAAAAGAAAATAATGTCGGTGCTCTGGCGTCAAGATGCTGGCCCGATTTCTTTACCGCCTTCGGCACTCCCGTATGTGCGGTACTGAGCATTCTCAACGATTTGGGTATTCCCTGCGCCTGCGAAGCCGATTCCTACGGCGCACTCTCAATGTTTGCCGCATCCTTCCTTGCGAAAAAGAGCGTATTCTTCGGCGACCCCGTTTCCCTTGATGAGGAAGAAAACACTGTTACATTCTGGCATTGCGGTATGGCTCCCTGCTCAATGGCGAGAGAGGATACGGGTGCGGCTGCAGGTCTTCACTGCAACAGAAAAATCGGCCCCACCCTTGACTTCGGTTGTAAGGCCTCCGATAAGGTAACGATTTTCAGAATCGGCAGAAATCCCGACGGCTCATTCAGATTTTTCCTCTCATCGGGTAAAGCCCTTGATAAGCCCAAGCAGTTCAACGGCACTTCCATAGTGGTCAGAACGGACACTCCCTCAAAGACGATTGTGGAAAACGCCGTAAAAGACGGCTGGGAGCCCCACTTCGTAATCGCCCCCGACAACATTGTTTCCCGTATCAAAGCCCTGGGAAATATGCTGGGAATAGAGGTGCTTGAATACTGATGCTCCCTAAAATTCTGTTCCTTGTAACAGTATTTCTCACAAACATTATACAGTGCATAACGGGATTTGCGGGCACCGTGCTGGCAATGCCCTTTTCCATACGGCTCATAGGCCTTGACTCTGCCCGTTCAATCCTTAATCTGCTGGGACTTCTGGCATCGGTTTACGTGGTAATCGTCTGCCGTAAAAGCATTGATATAAAAGAATTCGGCAAAATGGCCGGGCTTATGTTCATCGGTATGGGAGCAGGTCTTTTCCTCAAGAAATATTTCTCGGGAAATCCCTCTCTGCTCTATATAATCCTCGGTGTTACGGTCATTATTTTCGCCGTAACGAACGCCGTAAAATTTTATACCGGAAAAGAGGATAAGCCCTTTCCGGAGCCCGTTGCAGTTCCCCTTGCGGTCATAGGGGGTATAGTACACGGTATGTTCGTATGCGGCGGCCCTCTGCTGGTAACCTACGCAAGCGGTAAGATCAATGATAAAGACACCTTCAGAGGCACTCTGAGTCTTGTATGGATATTGCTTAACGGCATTATCTTCGCCGCGGATATCCACAGCGGATATTTTACCCTGCCCACCGTAAAGCTTGCGGTTGTTTCCGCTGCCGTACTGGCGGCGGCACTTGTCGTCGGCAATCTGATTTGTAAAAAATTGAGCCGAAGCTTCTTTCTTCAGCTCACCTACATACTTATGTTTATAAGCGGTATATCCCTGCTCATCAAATAATAAGGAGAGATCACTTTGGAAAGTACACACGGCATTAAATTCAAAGACAAAGTCGGCTACGCTCTCGGTGATACCGCAGGTCTGCTCACCAATGCGGTAGTCACCACCTTCCAGATGAAATTCTATACGGATTTCCTGGGAATGACAGGCGGTTATGCGGCAATTCTTTTGCTTGTTGCAAGAATCTGGGACGCAATAAACGACCCTGTCTGGGGCTCCTTTGTTGATTCAAGAAAGCCCACAAAGCACGGCCGTTTCCGTCCTTACATTTTAGGCGCGGCAATTCCTTACGCCATTGCCTCCGTGCTTATGTTCGCTCCCTTCCTTAAAAACGGAAATCCCACCACCGTGGTTATCCTTGCCGCCGTTACCTACATATTCTACGGCATGATGTACACCGGCACAAATATTCCCTACGGCTCCCTTGCATCGGTCATTACGGACGATGAAATCGAGCGTTCCTCACTTTCCTTATGGCGTTCAATCGGCGCAGGCCTCGGCGGCCTTCCCGGACAGATTATACTGCCCATGATCGTTTACACCACCAACAAGGATACGGGTGTAAAAAGCTTTGACGGCAACAAGCTGTTCATCGCGATAATCCTGCTTTCCGTTTTCTCTGCCCTAACCTATTTTATCCACTTCAAAATGACAAAGGAAAGAGTAACGGTTTCAGCCGCACAGAAGAGCGGAAATTATAACTTCTTCCGAACGTTAAAAGACCTTGTACACAACAAGGAATTCATCGTTGTAAGCATAGTTTCCATGCTTCTTATCGCTTACCAGTACTATACTCAGACTTGCTACAACTATCTGTTTGACAACGTTTACGGCAACGGCGGTCTTTACACCTTCGTCACCGTCTGCACTTATCTTCCCATGGCAATGTTCATACCCTTCATGGCGAAGCTTATCAGACGCTTCGGTAAAAAGGAAATCTGCTCGGCGGGACTTGCCTTTTCCGCACTTGCAAACCTCATTGCCTTCGGTATAAGAGGCACCTCCCTTGCGGCAAATCCCTACGTTTTCCTTGTTGCCTGCTTCCTCAGCGGTGCGGGAATGACCTTCCTTGTGCTTGAGGTATGGGCAATCGTCATGGACGTTATCGACTATCACGAGCTTCGCACCGGCAGACACGAAGAGGGCACCTGCTTCTCCGTATTCACCTTCATGCGTAAGCTGGGTCAGACCCTTGCAGGCACGGGTACAGCCGTACTGATTGAAAAAATCGGATATGATTCTGAGCTTGCGTCAAGCGGTATTCGGCAGAGCACGGCCGTACTCTCAAAGATTTACGACATTTCAACTCTCGTTCCCGCAATCACTCTGCTCATAATGTTCGTCACCCTTGCCTTCGGATATAAATTCGGCAAGAAAAATCTTGAGGTCATGCATCAGGAGCTCAATGCTCACAGAGCGGCAGAAAAACAGAAACCTGCCGAAAATTAAAGATACTTCAGCCCGCGGTTATTCCGCGGGCTTTGTTTGTTAATAAAAAAATTCTTGTAATTTTTATAAAAGTTATATATAATGGTGTATTATAATCGATAAAATGCGAATTTTGCCCGAAAATGAAGGAGGTCGTTCCATGAAAAAGTATGTTATTTCCTATGATATCGGCACAACCGGCGTCAAGACCTGCGTTTTTGAAATTGAAAACGAAATCAAGCTCATTTCCGCAGCCATGCAGGGCTATCAGCTCTACGTTCTTCCCGGAGGAGGAGCAGAGCAGGACCCCGATGAATGGTGGGATGCTCTCTGCAACACGACCGCAAAGGTATTTTCTCAGACAGAACTTGTCAAGCCCGAACAGATTGAAGGTATTTCCTTCTGCTCACAGATGCAGGGCCTCGTTCTTGTTGACAAGGACTGCAAGCCCGTTCACAGAGCATTCAGCTACATGGACCAGCGTGCCACAAAGCAGATTAAAGAGGGCATGGCATACGGCCCCCAGATTGCAGGTGCAAACATTGCGAAGCTCCTTCCCTCCCTTTTGATTACCGGCGCGGTTTCCTGCTCCGTCAAGGACCCCGTATGGAAATATCACTGGGTAAAGGATAACGAGCCCGGAAACTTCAAAAGAGTTCACAAGTGGCTTGACGTAAAAGAATATCTTATTGCCCGTATGACAGGCAAATTCGTTATGACAAAGGACTCTGCCTTCGGCACTCTCCTTTACGACTATAAACAGCAGTGCTTCAGCAAAAAGATGTGCGACATTCTCGGTGTTGACTTCAATCATCTTCCCGACATTATTGATTCAACTGACAAGGTAGGCGGTCTTACAAAGCAGGCGGCCGAAGAGCTGGGTCTCGTTGAAGGTACGGCAGTATTCGGCGGCGGCGGTGACGCTTCCCTTATCGGTGTAGGCGCAGGTGCGGTAGGCATGGGTGACACCCACATTTATCAGGGTACGTCCGGCTGGGTAGGCACCGTAGTTGACAAGAGTATCGTTGATACCTCCGCAATGATTGCCGCCATAGTAGGCGCTCAGAAAAATAAATTCGTCTATTTCGCAGAGCTTGAAACCGCAGGCAAGTGCCTTGAGTGGGTTAAGGACCACCTTGCTCTTGACGAAATCGGCATTTACCTTGAAAAGAAGCACGTGGCAGAGTCAAAAGAAGCGGTTTACACCTCCCTTTACGACTATCTGTCAAAGATAATCAGCGAAACTCCCGCAGGCAGCACCGGCGTAATCTTCACTCCCTGGCTCCACGGCAACCGCTGTCCCTTTGAAGACCCCAATTCAAGAGGAATGTTCTTCAACATCAGTCTTGACACGGGCAAGACGGAACTCATACGCTCCGTTATCGAGGGTGTCTGCTTCCATATGCGCTGGTTCCTTGAAACCCAGGATAAGAAGACAAAGACCTCCGATGTTGTCCGCTTCGTAGGCGGCGGTGCTCTCAGCGATGTTACCTGCCAGATTCTTGCGGACGTTACGGGCAGAACCATTGAAACCGTTGAAAGTCCCCAGAACGTAGGCGCAGTCGGTGCGGCAGTCATCATGGCAGTAGGTCTGGGCGTAATCAACGAGGTTGAGGAAGCAAAGAAGCTTGTCAAAGCCACCAAAACCTTTAAGCCCGATTCCGCAAACAAGGCCGTCTACGACAAAAACTTTGAAGTTTACAAAACTCTTTACGCCAACAACAAAAAGGCATTCAAGGCCCTTAACGGCTGATACTTTTGCAAAGGAGAATTACCATGAAAAGAGCAATATCACTTTTAATGATTCTTGCAATCATTCTCTGCTGCTTCGCAGGATGTAAAAAATACAGAGGCACCGAGCAGGTTACGCAGAATAACGGCGAAACATACAATCTCAAAACCGAAAAGGGCGGCGTTCCCGAAACAAACGAAAACGGCGACTACATTGAGGTAGTTACCAACATAGAAGGCAAGAAGGTCACTAAGATTCACGACGCCGATTTCGGTATCGTTTACGGTGACAAGATTTATTACGACCTTTATAACATCACCATTCCCGAGGGCTGGGAAAACAGAAACTCGGCAAACGACGCAGACCTTGTTGACGACAAGGGCAATCACATCCGCATTATGTATAAGAAGGATGCGGATATGACAAATGAAATCGCAAACGCAAAGTCCATCTTCAATACGGTCAAGAATAAATATCCCGATGCAAAGATTACCGAAAGCAAGGTAAAGGTTCTCGGCAAGGACCGTCAGTTCATTTGCGTATTCATCCCCGAAGTACCCGAAAACGCCCTGGGCTTCATGGGTTATATCTACATTGAGAAAGACGGCGTTCTCCTGCGCGTTTACATTGAATCCGCAGAGGATCTGACAAACAATATGGATAATATCGTTGCCGTTCTCAACACCATCGAGTTTACAAACTAAGGAGAAGCAAAATGATACTGACTCAGGATATAGGCATAGACCTCGGTACCGCGAACACTCTCGTTTACGTCAGAGGAAAGGGTATCGTAATCAGAGAGCCCTCGGTCGTTGCCGTTGACCAGAAAAGCACTCCACCCAAGGTAGTTGCCGTGGGCACGGAGGCAAAGGAAATGATAGGCAGGACTCCCGGCTCAATCGTTGCCGTTTCGCCCCTTAAGGACGGTGTAATCGCAGATTTTGACATTACCGCCGAAATGATAGAGGCGTTTATCAAGCGTACAATCAAGAAGAATCCTCTCACCAGAATCAGAGTGCTTATCTGCATTCCCTCGGGCGTTACCGAGGTTGAAAGAAAAGCCGTTCACGATGCTGCAAAAAGTGCGGGTGCCGGCTCGGTTTCCCTTATTGAGGAGCCCATGGCGGCGGCAATCGGCGCAGGTATGCCCGTAAGCGAAGCGGTAGGCAGCATGGTAGTGGATATCGGCGGCGGCACCTCCGAGGTAGCCGTAATATCTCTGGGCGGTGTGGTTACCGCCAATTCCTGCCGTATAGCAGGCGGCGCTCTTGACGAGGCAATCGTATCCTACATCAAAAAGAAATACAATCTTCTTGTAGGCAACCGTACCGCAGAGGACATCAAAATCAAAATCGGCTCCGCCTATCCATACGAAGGCGAAGGTACAATGAACATCAAGGGCAGAAACCTTATGGATGGTCTGCCCAAGAATATTGACGTAACCAGCGAGGAAATCCGTGAGGCCATGGCTGACCCCATCGCTCAGATTCTTGACCTTATCAGAAGCACTCTGGAGAGAACTCCTCCCGAGCTTTCCTCCGACATCATCGACAGAGGCATCGTGCTTACGGGCGGCGGCGCTCTTATCAAGGGTCTTGATAAGCTCATTTTCGAGGAAACAAAAATCCCCGTTTACGTAGCGCAGAGACCTCTCGACTGTGTTGCTCTGGGTACGGGAATATGCCTTGAAGGCACACCCAACAGCTCAGCGTCAGGAAAAAAATATATCTGAGGAGATAAACATGACCCGCTTCTTCAAAAGTACCGGCTTCAAACTGTTTTGCATAATTATCGCTGCCCTTCTTGCGGGCAGTGTATTTGCCGTTGCCGACCGTTCGGGTTCATCCCCTCTCAACAAGGTTACAAGCGTTGTTTTCGGCCCTGCTCACAGGCTTGCAGGTGCCGTGATTTCCGAATTCAAAGGCCTTCCCGTTTCCTTCAGAAGTTCATCCTACTACAAGGAAAAGGTTGCCGCCCTTGAAAAGGAAATAGACGAGCTCAAGGAACAGCTTGTTGACTACGAGGACGTAGTTCATCAGAATGAATTTTACAAGGAATTCCTGGAGCTTCGTGAGGAGCATACCGATTACAGCTTCGCGGAGGCCGCCATCATCGGCAGAGACCCTGCAAACACCTTCAGCACCTTTACTCTCAATAAGGGCTCCGTCTCGGGCATCAAGGTCAACGACCCCGTCATCTACGGAAAATACCTTGTGGGCGTGGTCAGCAGTGTCACCCCCACACAATGCACCGTAATGACCATTCTCAATCCCCGCAATAACGTCAGCGCCTACGAAATCCGTACCCGTGAGGTAAGCTACGTCACCACAACGGTGACTTACTCCCGTGAGGGACAGTGCATTATGCCCGGTCTTCCCACCAACACCGCAATCAACATCGGCTCACTGGTATGTACCGCAGGTGTGGGAGGCAAATTCCCTCCCGACCTTATTATCGGTACCGTAACGGATATCGTAGACTCAACCACCGACACATCCACCACGGCCGTAATCACCTCCGGCATAGATTTCTCCCAGATTACGGACGTTTTCATTATCACGGAATTTGACGAACAGACAAACTGATATGACTATTCAACCCATCCGGTCTGACCGGGTTTCAAAGAAAAAGCTGTTTATACGCAGGTTCCTGCTTGCCCTGGCGATACTTGTCTTTGCCGTAGTTCAGAATACGGACGGACTGTTTCCCACGTTTTTCGGCACCCGGGCCCTGATTCTTATTCCTCTCGTAACGGCAACCGCCATGTATGAGAGGGATATTTCGGGTATTCTCTTCGGTCTGTTTGCAGGAGCTCTCTGGGATATTACCGCAGACGGCGGCAGCTTTAATGCCGTATTTCTCGTCATGGCGGGTTACACCTGCGGTACCCTCATTAACACTATCATGAGAAATAATTTTGTTACCCATCTGCTTCTCAGCGCCGTTTCCGTGGTGATTTACAACCTGGGCTACTGGATATTCCACTTCATTGTACCGGGACTTGACAAATCCTTTTTCATACTCATGAGATTCTATTTTGTCTCATCCCTTTACACAATAATTCTTTCCCCTCTCATTTTCTTCTTTGTCAGGTGGATTGAAAATCATTACAGAGAAAACTCATTCGCTCTGTAAAGTAAGGAGGCAGGTTAATGCATCTTAAATTATCCAGAGGCAGACAGATAGCATCCATCTGCCTTGTTATCATCTTTTTCGGTATTCTCGGAGCAGATTTGGTCAAGCTTCAGATTTTTGAGCAGAAGGAATATGAAGCCATAGTATCCAACGTTTCCGAAAGAACTGCCCCCATTACCGCCGCAAGAGGCGAAATCGTTGACTGCAACGGCAAAAAGCTTGTCTACAACCAACAGTCCTATTCCATTGTATTTGATGCAACGTATTTTCCCTCAAAAAGCGACCAGCAAAATCGCAACCGGATTGTCTCTGCTCTCATACGTCTGCTTGAATCAAACAAGCTGGAATGGATAGACAATCTTCCCCTTGAATTTGACGCAGAAGGAAAAATCAGCTACAAAGCAGACAGTGACTATCTTATCAAGCTTCTGCGCAGCCGTGACTATCTTAATCTGAATGACTACGCCACGGCGGAAAACTGCCTTAATGCGCTTATAGAAAAATACGACCTTCAGAAATACGGCAAGAGAGAAGTTAGGAAAATCTCATCCGTATTCTTTGAAATGGAGCATAAATATTTCAGTCCCTCCGCTCCCTACACCTTTGCGGAAAATATACCCGCCGAAATCATCGCTCTTATCAAGGAAAACAGCGACTTTTATCTGGGCGTTGATGTTGAAGTAGTGCCTGAGAGAAGCTATACCGACGGCTCTCTCGCTCCCCATCTGCTGGGTCTTACGGGCGTAATCAACGCGGAGGAATACGCCGAAAAGAAAGAGCTTGGCTATTCCCAGAATGATATCATCGGCAGAAGCGGTCTTGAGCTTGCCGCAGAGGAATATCTCAAGGGCAAAGACGGCGTTAAAACCATTTACACCGATTCCGAAGGCAACCGTACCACCGAGGTAACCCAGGAGCCCGAGCAGGGCAACACGGTGGTACTCACCATAAATTCAGGTCTTCAGAAGGTAACTCAGGATTCACTTGCTCAGGCCTGTGTAGTAAACAACACCAAATTCAGCGCCATCGTTCCCAGTGCGGGCGCGGCAGTAGTTCTCAGCTGTAAGGATTCGTCGGTACTCGCCTGCGCATCCTATCCTACCTATGATCTTTCCTCTTATTCCGAGGACGCTGAAGCCCTCAACAAAGCATCCGGCTCACCTTTATGGAACAGAGCCCTTATGTCAACCTACGCTTGCGGCTCTACCGCAAAGCCCTCGGTTGCAATTGCCGCCCTTGAAGAGGGCATAATAGACGAAGATACCACCTTTGAATGTCACGGCTCCTATAACTATCTGGGTCAGATATTCAAATGCGAGCAGGGACACGCCAGAAGCGACGTTGACGTTGTTCACGCCATTGATGAATCCTGCAACACCTTCTTCATGGTGGTAGGTGACCTTCTCGGCATTGAAAAAATGAACGAATACCGTGAAATGTTCGGCCTCGGTGCAAAAACCGGATGCGAGCTCAACGAAGCGGTAGGTGTTCTGGACAGTCCCGAGTACCGCGCCTCAAGAGGTCAGGACTGGCTTCCCGGTTACGTTGTTCAGTCCGCCATCGGTCAGGCAGGTAACCTCTGGACTCCCATTCAGCTTGCAAATTACGTCAATACCATCGCCAACGGCGGTACACGATATAAATGCCACTTTATAAAAAGCGTCAAGAGTGCGGATTACAGTAAAACCGTCTACGAAGCCAAAACCGAGGTGGTCTGCGAAACGGGTATCTCCCAAAAAGCCATTAACCTCGTTAAGGAAGGTATGCTTGAGGTAGGTACCACCGGCTACTGCGCACCCTATTTTCTCGGTCTGCCCGTGCAGGTTGCCTGTAAAACAGGTACAAGCCAGGAAATCAGACGGGTAAACGGCATTTCCTATAAAATCAACAACGGATTCCTTATTGCATTCGCTCCCTACGAAAATCCCGAAATCGCAATAGCCGTAGTAGGCGAAGGTCTTATTTCGGGTAAATACCTTGCCACGGTTGTGGCGGATATCGTTGAATATTATTGCGGTATGCGCGAATCAGCCGATAAAATCCAACCCTCTCAGGAACTTATACCTTAACCTGTAATCAAGAAAGGAATCGCTTATGGCTCAGATAACGGCGATAATATCCGGTAAAGGCGGAGTGGGAAAATCCACTTTCACTGCCGGCATATCAAAAGAGCTCTCTGCCCGAGGGAAGAGAGTGCTTGCCATTGACTGCGATATCGGTCTGCGTTCCCTTGATTTGCTTCTGGGCTGTGACGAACAGGTGGTCTTTGACTGGGGCGATGCCATTCTCGGCAGATGCGAGGCACAGAGAGTAATAATCGACTGCTCCGTTGACTTTGCCGCCGCTCCCCTTACGGATGACGATGCCTTCACGGCTGAAGCTTTGAGCAGCTTCATCAGAGAGGTGGCTCCCAAATATGACTATATTTTCCTTGATGCTCCTGCAGGGGTAGGCAAGGGATTTGAGTTGGCGGTTAAATGCGCAAAGAAGGTCATTGCCGTCACCACACCCGACAATATATGTGTCAGAAGCTGTTCCCTTGCAATAGATCAGGCGGAAAAGCTGGGCATAACGGATTTTTCCCTTGTGGTAAATATGTTTGAGGTAAAGCCCGTCACCAAAAAGCGTCTGCTTAACCTTGACGAATGTATCGATGCCACCGCAACCGGTCTGCTGGGCGTAATCCCCGTTGACAGAATCCTTGCCTTTGCTTCCGTTACGGGCATAAAACCGGGAGAATTTTCACCCTCTCAACAGGCGTTCTATCGCATAGCTGCCCGCTTTGAAGGAGAAAAAGTTGACCTTGTCTGTGAATAATGGGGAATAATATATATGAATGAAAAAACAGTGGCCGCCATTGCCACTCCCAATGCACCCGGCGGCATAGGAATAATCAGAATATCCGGTCCCGAAGCTCTGCAGATAACCGACCGTGTGTTCCGTGCCGTTGACGGTTCAAAAATTACGGACAGCAAGGGTTACAGAGCCCACTTCGGTGACGTAATATATAATAATGAAAAGATTGACGAGGCGGTTTGTCTTGTTTTCCGCGCCCCCCACAGCTATACCGGTGAGGATGTTGCGGAGATAAACTGTCACGGCGGTCTTTTTGTCACAAAGCAGATTCTGCGTGCCGTAATTGAGGCAGGTGCAGAGCCGGCAGGCCCCGGTGAATTTACAAAAAGAGCTTTCCTCAACGGTAAAATGGATCTGGCGGGCAGCGAAAGTGTCATGGCACTCATCAGTGCCTCCGGCAAGCAGGCAGCCGCCGCAGCCCTCAATACCCTTGAAGGTAATTTAAGCAAAAAAATCAACGCCTGCTGTGACAGAATAATCGGTGTCTGCGCATCTCTCGCCGCCTGGGTTGACTACCCCGACGAGGATATAGAAGAGACGGAAACATCCGAAATGACAGAGGTTTTCTCCTCGGTCAAGGCAGAGCTTGAAGATATTATCAGACGTTATGACTGCGGAAAAGCAGTTACCGAAGGTGTTGATGCGGTTATCGTTGGCAAGCCCAATGTAGGCAAATCCACGGTCATGAATCTTCTTTCGGGATATCAGCGCAGTATCGTTACGGATATTGCAGGTACAACCCGTGACGTTGTTGAAGAAAAAATCACCATCGGTGACATCGTGCTGAAAATTGCCGATACCGCAGGTATTCACGATACGGAAAATGTGGTTGAAAATATCGGCGTTGACCTTGCAAGGAAGCGCCTTGACAGAGCGGAGCTTGTGCTTGCCGTGTTTGACGGAAGCTCACCGCTTTCCGCTGAAGACAGCACAATCATTGAACAGTGCCGTGAAAAGAAAAAAATCGCCCTGCTCAACAAAGCGGACCTGCCCCGTCTTGCGGACAGAGGGGTTATAGAGAAGGACTTTGACAGGGTGGTTGAAATTTCCGCCCTTACGGGTGAAGGGGTCCGGGAGCTTGAAAGGGCTCTTTCCGAAATTCTCATGACGGATGAATTTGACCCTGCCGCCGCCTGCCTGACAGGAGAAAGACAGAGAAATTGCTGTATCAGAGCAGTCGGGCATCTTTCGGAATGTTTGACAGCCCTTGAATCGGGAGTTACTCTTGATGCGGTCAACGTCTGTGCCGACTGTGCGGTTGATGCCTTGCTTGAGCTGACGGGCAAAAAGGCCCGCACCGCAGTAGTAGACGAGGTATTCTCCCGTTTTTGTGTCGGCAAATAAAACAAATAACGAAAGCGGAGACGAATTTTTCTCCGCTTTTTATAGTTTTTTATCCAATATTTGTAACCAACGGAGAAAAAATACGCTTAATAAGGTAAATACGCTTTGGAGGTATTTTTATGAAAAGAATAGTAATACTTACAATGATTTTACTTGCATCAGTCTGCTTTACCGCCTGCGGCAACGCAGAAAAATCATCGGCTGACACGGCTGCAGGCAAAAACGAAACGGAACTTGCGGAAATTCAGCCCGAAGTAACGGAAGAAAAAACGACGACCGAGAAAGCCCCTTCAACGGAAATTGACATTGATCCCGTTGAAGACAAAACGGAAACCTCGTCCGTGACCGAAACCGAAGCTGCCGTTCCCAAAATTTCCGTCCCCTACAGCACCACGACAAAGCCCGCAGGAACAACGTCTATCGTTCACGACCCCAAAAAGCCCACCGCCCCCAGAACCTATACGGGTACAATCTGTAACGATGCCTTCATGATAAAAGAAATATCGGGTACAAAGCTTGTGCTTACCCGTTACAGTCTGACTGCAGGGGAACTTAAGGAAGGCCTTTACACCTGCGATTACGGCAATGTTGACGGCAGTAATAAGATGGAATTTCATGTGGGTGACGTGGTAACGATACGCTATATCAACGATAATCTGGATATGAACGTTTATCCCTATCAGATGAAAATAGAGGAAATCTACATCGCCGAATGGAATGGCGCGAAGCAATAACAGAAGAAGTGAACAGTTAACGGGCTTACCTTTAAGGTAAGCCCGTTATA
>JAKSQQ010000069.1 GCA_024404015.1 Clostridia bacterium | reverse complement strand
AGAATCGCAAAAGACGGCTATGAGTGCATAAACGCTTTTGCTTACCCCGCGATCACCTCTGCCTACAGTGAGTGCGATGAATGGCTTGACGAAATGAACGCACATCTCAGCGAGAATTATGAACTTACAAGAAAATATATTGCAGAAAACATTCCCGCAATAAAGCAATATGAGCTTGAAGGTACATATCTTATGTGGCTTGACGTTTCATCATTGGAAATTCCCGATAACGAAATTGTAAAGTACTTTGCAGACAAAGCCGGTGTAGTCGTAAATAACGGCGGTTGGTTTGGCGAAGAAGGTCTCGGATTTATCAGAATAAATATTGCGATACCGAAAGAAAAGCTCATCGAACTTCTTGAAAGAATTAAAAAAGTTTTTGACTGAAAGATAAATCCCGTCCGAGGACGGGATTTTCTTTATTTGATTTTTTTACATTTGTAAGTACCTGTCTTCAATTCAAGAAGGGTCTGTCTGTCAATGGATGAATAAGTATTCGTGTCATAAGAAATACACCAATCGGCCGGCATAACAATATATCCTGTTGCACCGTCGGGAGCATCGACAAACAGATTGACAAACTTCCCTTCACGCTTCCACTCGACCTTGATTTTTCCGCAAGGAGCATCGTACTCTGCTTTTGCAAAATCAAGCTGCGGAATAAAATCGGGTCTTATGTCAAAATCATCAGGCGAAGTAAACCTGGGGTTAACCGTAATACCGACAATTTTCTGTATAAACCAGCTTGTAATGTCACCCATAAAATGATGATTAAGCGAGTTGGGCCAATCCCATTTTTCGGGAGGAAGAAAATCCTCTGCAAGTGATGTAAGACCTTGTTTAATCATCGAGCCGTATGAGGGATAATCCTCTCTTGTTATCATTTTATAAGCAAGCTCACCGTAACCGAAATCGGAAAGAACGTGGAAAATAACACGAACGCCTATCATTCCGCAGTCAAAATGATCGTCTCTGTCATGAATCAGATCAAGAAGAACGTTAAAGGCCTTTTCCTTTTCACAGTTATCAAATACGCCGTAATATATACATATTGCCTGGGAGGTCTGGCAGCGGGATCTGACCGTCATCGTATTGAAATCAATAAGATTATTTCTGATTGCGCTTCTGAAGGAATTATAGAGAGATAATGCAAAGTCTTTATGATATTCAAGCTTGAGTGCATCAAACAAATCGTATGCCTTTTTACAGATATACATTGATATTACACTATCCGTAACATAAAGCGGGGCAAGGGGCGAGCCGGCATCCTTACCGGGCTGAAGCCAATCGCCCAATCCGATTGCAATAAGTCCGTCGGGTCTTCTTTTCTGTGAAATATATGAAAGATATCTGAGAATATTCTCGCTGCAATCCTTTGCAAGCTCAAGGTTTCCTCTCATGCGGTAAGTCTGCCAGCAAAGCTCCGTAAGCACGTTATCCCATGCAGGACCATTACCCCATTCAAAGCCCCAGCCGCCGGTAGGAATTATTCCGGGAAGGCAACCGTCAGACTTCTGTGCCTTGCAGATATTTCTGAGCCACTCTCTGTAGCTTCTTTCGGGTGTAAGGGTAAGAAGCATATGCTCGGCAGATACTGCGGCATCGCCGGTCCAGCCGTTCTTTTCGCGGTGAGGACAGTCTGTGGGGAAATAGTAGAAATTAGCCAGGTCGCTGACCCTGCCCATTTTGCCGAGAGTGTTCATTGTTTCGTCAGAGCATTCAAAGAAACAACGTTTTTTAAGGTCGGAATTGGCAACAAGCATAGTCAAAGTATCATCTTTTATCTGGTCATTTTCAAGGCCGAAAACAACCGCATATCTGTAACCGTAATAGCAAAACGGGGGCTCAAAGATTTCGTTCTTTCCGCCTTTACATATATAATACAACGATTGACCGTACCCGTCGGGATAAAAGCTGCCGCTATTCTTATATGATAATTTACCGTTTGACAGCATCAGTTCACAAAACTGAATGAAAATCTGCTGTCCTTTTTTACCGTCAATTTTCAGACGGCATATACCTGCGGAATTAACACCGAAATCATACAAAATACCCTTTTGACCCAGCTTGTTGAATTTGAACTGAGTGTCAAGCCGCATATTTTCTCTGTTATCAAAATCCGTATCAATCTCAGCTTCACGAACAGCAATCGGCTTGATTTCCTCGGTAATAACGATAGGGTCTGCCTCACAGATTTTCATTTCGCCTCTCGGTGTATCTGCTTTGATTACGTTTACCCAGTTTCCGTCATCAAATCCGGGCATATTCCAGCCCTTCTGTTCAAGATTTGCATCATAAAAGCATCCGGAACGAAGGTCGTCAAAAATAATGGGAGAGGGAGAAGTCTTGAAGCGCTCACCTATATCCTCAAAGCCGATTTCTTTTCCTTCATCATTTTCATAAGAAAGAGAAATTGCAAAACAGGGAGCGTTTCTGAATTTTGCAATATCAAAATCCCATACTCTGCCGCCATGGGCATTCTGCATACCGTTACCGAGTATAAGTCCGATACAGTTTTTTTCCGAATCAAGAATATCGGTTATATCGTATCTGTCAAAATAGACCATGTCATCGGGATTGGAAATATAGGGTGCAAGAAGTCCCTTTGTAATTTTCTGTCCGTTGACAAAAATATCGTAAAAGCCCAGACCCGATATGGTTATAAAAGCCCTGCAATCTGTTTTTTTGATAAATTCATATCTCAAAAGAGGTGCATTAACGTGCTTTTCATAGGTGCTGTATGATTCCGTTGCCTTATAGAATATTGCGGGAAATTTCATCAAATCATCTCCTGATATCATTGTAATTGAATATTAACAAATTTATGGATGATTATCAATATAAAAGCAATAAATTTATTGAAATAAAACAAGCCGTGTGATAATATAACTTGAGGTGATTTAATGTCACAAAATAATAAATATTATCTGGGAATGGACATAGGCGGTACTAAATGCGCCGTAGTAATTTCTCACGATGATTGTAACGAAGTAACCGACAAAATCAGATTTGACACAAATTCAAAAAGAGGATGGAAAGCGGTTACCGATGAACTGATTGAATCAGCCGAAATGTTAATAAACAGAAACGGCTTGAATTCAAATGATTTCATTTCATGCGGAGTAAGCTGCGGCGGTCCTCTTAACAGCAAAACCGGAGTAATAATGTGTCCTCCAAATCTTCCGGACTGGGATAATGTTCCCCTTGCGGACATTATAAAAAAAAGACTGAGTATTCCCTGCAAAATCTGTAACGACGCAGATGCCTGTGCAATAGCCGAGTGGAAATTCGGTGCAGGCAAAGGAACGGAAAATATGGTTTTTCTGACATTCGGTACGGGAATGGGAGCAGGTCTTATCCTTAACGGAAAATTATATTCAGGTTCAACGGGAACTGCAGGTGAAGCAGGACACATAAGGTTAGCCGAAGACGGTCCCGTCGGATACGGCAAAAAGGGCTCCTTTGAAGGATTCTGCTCGGGAGGCGGCATTGCAAATCTGTCTGAAATCATGCTCAACGAATACAGCGGTGAAACAGTCCTCAGTACCGACAATCTTTCCGCAAAAGCAGTCGCTCAAGCGGCAAATCAAGGCGACAATCTGGCAATTGAAATCTACCGCAAATGCGGTACAATGCTCGGCAGAGGACTCGCCGTACTGATTGACATACTTAATCCCGAAAGAATTGTAATAGGCAGTATCTATCAGCGTTCATCAAATTTGCTGATTGATTCCATGAAAAAAGCCGTAAACGAAGAGGCGCTCAAAATATCAGCTGAAAGCTGTGAAATAGTGCCTGCATTACTTGGAGACGAAATAGGAGATTTTGCTGCAATAGGAGTAGCAAAACAATACGGGGAGGAATTATATGGTCATTGATATTCTTAAAGATTTAATAAAAAGATATCCCCCCCTTGCAGAGTGTGAGGAGGACATCATCAAAGCATATAACCTCATAAAGCATACCTACGATAACGGAGGAAAGCTTCTTTGCTGCGGCAACGGAGGCAGCAGTGCCGACTGCGATCATCTCGTAGGAGAACTGATGAAGGGTTTTCTGAAAAAAAGACCGCTTTCCACGGATGAAGTAAACAAATTTGAGAATAAAGCCCTTGCAGAAGGACTTCAAAAGGGTCTCCCTGCAATATCGCTTACTACTCAATCCGGTCTTATGACTGCATTTGAAAACGATTGCAATCCCGAATACGTATATGCACAGCAGGTATATGCCTTATCTTGCAAGGATGACATATTGATTGCTTTTTCCACTTCCGGTAATTCAAAAAATATAGTTTATTCTGTTGAAACCGCAAACGCAATCGGAGTAAACTCGATTGCAATTACCGGGAACAAAGAAAGCAATTGCAGTAAAAAAGCCACCGTCTGTATTAAACTTCCATCAGACGAAACATATAAAATCCAGGAATTTACGTTGCCTGTCTATCATGCATTGGCGGCAATGATTGAAGAAACATATTTTGAAATTTGAGGGAGAATAATAATGAATAATATTCCGAGATGTGAATATCCCAAGCCCCAATTTGAAAGAAAAAACTGGCTTAACCTTAACGGCGAATGGGATTTTTGTTTTGATAACGGCAGAAGCGGTAAAGCAAGAAAAATTTACGGCAAATCCGCTTCATTCAGCAGAAAAATAACAGTCCCCTTCTGCGTTGAATCGGAACTGTCGGGTATAGGCAAAAAAGACTTTATCTACGGTGTTTGGTACAGAAAAGAAATCGAGCTGACAGAAAAGCAGACTAAAGGAAGAACAGTACTTCATTTCGGTGCAGCGGATTACAAAACCACGGTTTACATCAACGGTACAGAAGCGGGCTCTCACGAGGGCGGATACGTTTCTTTTTGCTTTGATATCAGCGATAAGGTACGGGAGGGCAAAAACGTAATTGCAGTCAATTGCGAGGATGACACCCGCGATCCCATGATTCCCAGAGGAAAACAGAGTGAGGAATATCATTCACATGGCTGCGATTATACACGTACTACAGGTATATGGCAGACGGTATGGCTTGAATTTACGGAAAAAACATATATCAAAAAAGTGAAATATTATCCCGATGTGATTACCTCATCGGTAACAATTGAGGCAGAGCTTTGCGGCAAAGCAGACCTTAAAGCAGAGACTTCATTTGAAGGAAGACCCACCGGCTCGGCTGAAATCAAGGACGCGGCAGGCGTTGTAACATTTACTGTTTCTCTGAGCGAAAAACAGTTATGGGAAGTCGGCAACGGACGTTTATACGATGTAAAATTCACTTTCGGTAAAGATAAAGTTAAGAGCTACTTCGGTCTCAGGAATATAAGATTTGACGGATACAGATTTATGCTTAATGATAAATCCGTTTTCCAGCGTCTTGTTCTTGACCAGGGCTTCTATCCCGACGGAATTTATACGGCGCCCTCCGATAAGGCATTACTCAACGACATCAAGCTTTCAAAAAAATTCGGCTTTAACGGTGCAAGACTTCACCAGAAGGTATTTGAAGAAAGATTTCTTTATCATTGTGACAAAGAAGGTTACCTTGTCTGGGGTGAATACGGAAACTGGGGGCTTGATCATACGAAGCCCGAAAGCATCTACCATTTCCTTCCCGAATGGCTTGAAGAAATCAGCCGTGATTTCAATCACCCCGCAATAATCGGTTGGTGTCCGTTTAACGAAACCTGGGATATCAAAGGATGCAAGCAGTATGATCCCCTGCTTTCACTTGTGTACAGAGCAACCAAGGCGGCAGATTCAACCCGTCCCTGTATTGATACAAGCGGCAATTTCCACGTTGAAACAGACATTTATGACATTCACGATTATGAGCAGAATCCTTCGGTCTACGCCGAACATTACCGCGACTTTGAAAAGAATGACGAATTCCACGACGGCCTATGCAACCGTCAGCATTATATTCACGGGTTGCCTATGTTTGTAAGTGAATACGGCGGAATAAAATGGAGCCGACCGGATACAAAGGGAAACGCATGGGGTTACGGCAACGCACCTAAAACAGAAGAAGAGTTCAAAGAAAGATACAAGGGTCTCACAGACGTCATGCTTGACAATCCCAAGATTTTCGGCTTCTGCTACACTCAACTGACAGACGTTGAGCAGGAACAGAACGGCTGTTATTACTATAATCGTGAGCAGAAATTCGATACCGAATTCTTCTGTAAAGTTAACTCCCGCAAGGCGGCAATAGAAGATTAAAAAAACACGGGCTGAATGCTGTGGGTGAATAAGGAAGTAATTCCAAAACACATAAAACCGTAGCATTGGCAAGGGCAAAAGAGATACCGAGATTAGCAGAAATGCTTTTTCTCGGCATCTCTTTTTTTGTAATCCGTACATTTGGTTTATCCGCTTATTTCCACTAAAATATAGAGAAAATCAAAAGCAGAAGGTCGAAAGACTATGAAAGAAAAGCGAAGATATTTTTACTTGTTTAGATTATTTGTTTTTGTGACAGGAGCCGGCCATTGAGCAATGCGCACAGTTGCAGCCGCAAGAGGATTTTCCCTTTTTCTTGTCCTTAACAATGATTATAACGGCAACAGCAACAATAGAAATGATGACAGCTACTGCTACAATCGTTCCAATATTGTTTGAGATCCAGGCAATCATAGCAAACTCCTTTCTGCTAATACGCGACCTTTATATTTTTCGTAAGCTTTGTTGCCTCCTTGTAAGGACGGACGAGCATCCAAATCATAAATCCAAGAACCATAACTGCGGCAATTACACCGACAATATTCACTCTACCTGTGACCAGACCGCCGAACTGGTTGATCATCAGTGAAATCGCGTAGGCAAAAGTGCACTGATAAGCGATGGCGAACCACGTCCACTTGGCGTTGTTCATCTCACGACGAATGGCGCCGATAGCGGCAAAGCACGGTGCGCAGAGCAGGTTGAATACAAGGAAAGAATATCCGGTGATGCCGCTGAAGGTTTCGGCAAGCGTTGCATAGACCGATCCGGAACCGCCGTACAGAATACCCATTGTGCCGACGATGTTTTCCTTTGCAACAAGGCCGG
>JAKSQQ010000068.1 GCA_024404015.1 Clostridia bacterium | reverse complement strand
ACCGCCTTGAAAAGGAAAAAGAAAGACAGCGCCTTGAGGAAGAAGCCAAAGCAAACCGCAGAAAAGCGGGATACGTAAAATAATACAATCTGATAATTAACCCGAAAACGGGACTGCCTTATAAGCAGTCCCGTTTTTTATTTAATTGAATGTGTATGAAACGAAAAAGCACCGACAAAACGCCTTGTATTTTTTCTTGTATCTCTGAATCAGGTAATGGTGTTCAATCAGAATCGCCCGCCGGTATGTACTCTATAAAATCTCCGGGCTGACAATCAAGCAACTTGCAGATGGAACCTATGGTTTCCCGGTTAATCGGCTTTTTTCTCTTAAGTTTTGTATAGTTTTCTCACCCAAGCAAAAGGTTTGTACACTGTAGGATACATTATTTGACCGATATGGTAAATAATATTCAAAAAGGTCTCTTTCATCTGTAGACAAAAGAGACCTATTAATTGGTGGAGACGGACGGGATCGAACCGTTGACCTCTTGAATGCCATTCAAGCGCTCTCCCAGCTGAGCTACGCCCCCGGAGTTACGCATATATTATCACAGCTTTTATCAAAAATCAAGTGTCTGTGAAAAAAATATCATCCCCGGCAGATTCTTCTGTCGGGGATGTTTTGCTTATCCGATGGTTTCAACCTTTTCTTTTCCATTCACGATAACGGTATAGGTGCCCTTGCCGTCAAGCTTGTATTTTGTCACTTTTCCGTTTTTCCATGTGATATCCACGGTGACGTTTCCTTTGGCCTTAAGTCCCTTTACCGAGCCGTCTTTCCACTTTGAGGGAAGTGCGGGCAGCAGATAGATTCTGCCGTCTCTGCTCTGAAGAAGCATTTCTGTAATGCCGCTTACAAATCCGAAGTTGCCGTCAATCTGGAAGGGGGGATGAGCATCAAAGAGGTTTTCGTATGTTCCTCCGCCGTTTGTGTAGTTGAAGCCCACACTCTTTACCGGGCGAAGCTGCATTTCAATAAGCTTTAATGCGTGGTCACCGTCAAAAAGACGTGCCCAGAAATTTATTTTCCAGCCGAGTGACCAGCCCGTGCCGTTATCTCCGCGTCTTTCAAGTGTTCTTATACATGCTTTTGCAAGGTCGGGAGTGCCGTCGGGAGTGATGATGTTAGCGGGATGCAGAGCATAAAGATGTGAGCAATGTCTGTGGTGCATTTCCGTTTCGGGATAATCGTCGTCATATTCGAGAAGCTGACCGTCACTGCCGATTTTGAAGTCCACAAGCTTATCTCTGATTTCTTTGACCTGCTGAGCAAATTCCTTGTCAATGCCCAGTATTTCGGTTGATTTTATAATGTTGGTAAAAAGCTCGTAAGCAATGGAGGTTGACATGGTGGTGTATTTGCCCACATCACAGTCCTTGCCTTCCCATTCAAAGTCGTTTTCGGGAGATGTACCGGGGCAGAGGAATGCCTTTCCGTCTTCCTCCGTCATTATGGACATATAAAATTCAGCCGCACCCTTCATAAGCGGATACGCAGTATCTCTGAGGAAATCGACATCGTTTGTATATTCGTACTGATCAAAGAGATGCCTGCAAAGCCAACCGGATGAACCGTGCCAGAATGCCCATTTAAGGCATCCGCCGACGGGTGTCGCAAGACGCCATATATCCGCGTTATGATGTGAGACCCATCCCTTTGCACCGTATTGCTTTTCGGCTGCCTTTGCACCTGTAACGCTGAGTTCTTTTATGAGACGGACAAGCGGCTCGTTAAGCTCTGCCATATTAGTGTTCAATACGGGCCAGTAGTTCATTTCAGTATTGATGTTAATTGTATAGTTAGCGTTCCAGGGCGCGTCGAATCTGTCGCTCCATATTCCCTGAAGATTTGAGGGCTGTGAGCCGGGACGGGACGAGGAAATCGAAAGATATCTGCCATAGTTATAGACGAGCTCAATCAATCCGATATCGTTCTTGTCTTTTTTGAATGCAACAAGTCTTTTATCTGTAGGTAAATCCTTGCCGGTACCCTTGATGTCAAGACACACGCGGTCATAAATTGTCTTGTAATCGCCGATTGCCTCTGCTTTTATTTTGTCGTAATCTTCAAATCGGTTCAGTTTTTCAACACATGCTTTTTTATACTCCTTGCCTTCAAGGAAAGGATGTTTATCAGGTCCGTTGAAGCTTGTGACAGCCGTAAAGAATACGACCGTATCGGTGGCATTTTTGATTAAAAGCCGATTTTCAGCGGGCTTCTTTTCGCCGTCTGTGATTACTTTGATTCCGCCTCTGAAATGAATGCCCTTCTTTTCCGGTTCGTCGAAATAGGTTTTTTTCGGGCATACGTTGTCCATCACGTTTTCGCCGTGGCATTCGCCGTCCATGAGAAGCAAACCGTCTCTGTTCATTGAGGAGGCACGAAGGGGTGAACAGAATGAAAATTCAATATCAACGGGCTTTGACGAAGTTAATTTTGCGGCAATTACTCCGGCCGGATAAGAGGCGAAATACTCCCTTTTGATGTCAATGTCTCCGCAGGTAAATTGTACTTCGGAAACCGCGTTATCAAGAGAAAGAGTACGCTTGTAGTTACTTGTTCTGCCTTTAATATTGTATTTTATATTCAGGTCTCCGAAGGGCTCGTATGCCTGGCTCCAGGTGCTGAGAAAATTTTCACGGATTTCTTTGTCAACCTCGTGAAATTTCTTATCCAAAGCCAGTTTCCTTGCTCTTTCAAAGGATTCTGGGGCGCCTTCTTTAGTTGTTTTCTTGGGAAATCCGGTCCATAATTCATCATGGTTGAGAGAAAGCTTTTCTTCCTTTACCGTGCCCCATATCATAGCACCCAGAGTGCCGTTGCCGATAGGCAATGCCTGATTCCAGGATTTTGCTGGAGCATTATAATACAACAGATTATTATTTTTCACTATTATCCCTCCGTTCTGGATTTTAAACTAATTATACATTTGTGATTTTGTTTAGTCAATCCGTATTTAATGAAAGAAATCTTGCATTTTATGTTTTTGTTCTTGCATTTTCTTGCATTTTATTGTAATATACATAAATCTGATAATAATACGGAGGAAAAAGCATGTCCGCTGATATTCAGGAAAAAATAGATTTATACTATTCCGGGCTTTCAAAAGGTCATAAAAGAATAGCAGATTACATCAGAGAGAATTATGAAAGGGCTTCCTTTATGACTGCTGCCGCTTTGGGCAAAGCGGTAGGTACAAGTGAATCTACGGTTGTAAGGTTTGCCTCCCATATCGGTTTTGAAGGTTATCCCGAGCTTCAGAAAAATCTTCAGGAAACGGCAACAAGCCGTCTGACTTCAGTTCAGAGAGTCGAAGCGGCGGGAAGATATGAAGGCGGAGATTTCGTAACAAAAGCACTTTCCGCAGATATTGACATGATAAAGAAAACTCGCGACAGTATTGACAGAGATACCTTCAAGGGTGCGGTAAATGCCATTAACAGAGCCAAGAAGATATACATACTCGGTGTTCGTTCATCCGCTTCTATTGCATCTTTTGCCGCTCTGTACATGAGTTTTCTATACGATGTTGTAATGATTGATACCTCGGCTACCAGTGAAATGTTTGAGCAGATGCTTCGTATCGGAAAGGATGACGTGTGTATTGCAATCAGCTTCCCGAGATATTCCAGCCGTACAATTAAGGCACTGAAATTTGCCCGTTCAAGAGGTGCGGAAATTATTTCAATCACAGACGGAGAAATGTCTCCGATAGCAAGCTACGCCACTTATTTACTTGTGGCACAGAGCAATATGGTTTCGTTTGTTGATTCTCTTGTTGCCCCTCTCAGCTTGGTTACCGCGCTGATTGCGGCGTGTTCCGGAGAAAGACAGCAGGAGCTTCACGCAAATCTTGAAGAGCTTGAAAAAATATGGGGTGAATACCACGTCTACCGTACAAGCGGGGAGGATAAATAATGAATACCTCATTGCTTGTAATAGGGGCGGGGGCCGCAGGCATGATGGCTGCGGGTACCGCCGGTGAAGCGGGTATTGATACCATTTTGCTTGAAAGAAACGAAAAACCGGGCAGAAAACTGATGATTACCGGAAAGGGCAGATGTAACGTTTCCAATAACTGCAATTCAGTTCAGCAGCTTGTATCCAACGTCCCCGGCAACGGCAGATTCCTTTTCAGCGCATTTTCAAAGTTTATGCCTTCGGATATCGTTGAGTTTTTTGAAATCAGGGGAGTGACACTCAAGGTTGAAAGAGGAAACAGAATCTTTCCCTGTTCCGATAAAGCCGCAGATATTGTGGATTGTCTTCGTGCTTACGCTGAAAATAACAGTACGATTATTCACGGCAGAGCCAAAGAACTCATAATAAAAAACGGAGAGATACGGGGTATAATTACCCACGATGGTGTTGTAATAAACGCCTCAAAGGTCATTGTAGCCACGGGAGGCGTTTCATATCCCCAGACCGGCTCCACAGGTGACGGATACATACTTGCCAAGCAAGCGGGACATACCGTTATTGAGCCTGTCCCGTCTCTTGTTCCCCTTGAAATACATGAGGGCTTTTGCTCCGAGCTGATGGGACTCTCTCTTCGCAATATTTCCGTAAAAGTTATTGATACAAAAAAGGATAATAAGGAGATTTATTCCGATTTCGGAGAAATGCTTTTTACACATTTCGGTGTTTCCGGTCCCGTGATTTTAAGCGCATCCGCACATATCAGGGATATGGAAAGAAACAGATATAAGATATCCGTTGACCTTAAACCCGCCCTCAGCGAAGAACAGCTTGATGCAAGAATTCTGAGAGATTTTTCCGAGAATACAAATAAGAATTTTATCAATGCTCTTGATGCTCTTCTGCCGAAAAAACTTGTTCCGGTGGTCGTTAAGCTGAGTAATATTCCCATGTCGCTGAAGGTAAATCAGATTACCCGTGAACAGCGTGCCCGTCTTGTTTATTTGCTTAAGAACTTTACAGTAACAGTCACCGGCTTCAGACCGATAGAGGAAGCAATAATTACAAGCGGTGGCGTTTCAATTAAAGAAATAAATCCCTCTACAATGGAGTCGAAGCTTGTAAAAGGTCTGTACTTTGCAGGTGAAGTAATTGACGTAGATGCCTATACCGGCGGCTTTAATCTGCAAATAGCTTTTTCTACAGGTCATCTGGCAGCTCAAAGTGTTATTGAAGGAGAATGAATATGATAATCAATGTAGCAATTGACGGTCCTGCAGGCGCAGGCAAAAGTACGGTTGCAAGGGCAGCCGCAAAGGAACTCGGTTACATTTATGTTGATACCGGCGCTCTTTACAGGGCGGTGGGGCTTAATGCCCTCAGAATAGGTGTTGAGACCACGGATGCCGTAAAAGTTGCGGAAACCCTTGACTCAATCAGCGTTGAGTTGAAATTTGTTGACGGCGAACAGCAGGTACTCCTCAACGGAGAAAACGTTTCTTCGGAAATCAGAACTCCCGATGCATCCATGGCGGCATCAAACGTTTCCGCTATTCCCGCAGTAAGAGCATTTCTTTTTGATCTTCAAAAAGACATTGCCAAAAAGAATAACTGCATCATGGACGGCAGGGATATCGGTACGGTTGTACTTCCCGATGCACAGGTTAAAATTTTTCTTACCGCTTCTCCCGAAATCAGAGCAAAGAGAAGATATGACGAACTCATTGAAAAGGGTTCTGACGTGGATTATGATGATGTACTTGCAGATTTGATAAAAAGGGACTATAATGACTCTCATCGTGAGGTTGCGCCCCTCAAACCTGCAGAAGACGGCGTTACTGTTGATACAAGCGGATTGACCCTTGAGGAATCCATTGATAAAATCATTGAAACTGTGAGGAATAAAATCTGATGGCTAAAAAAGTGAAATTTGACTATTCCGTGATTAAGGAAAGAAAATTGTATGATTTTCTCAGACCTCTCGGCAGACTGATTTGCAAATTATTTTTCAAAGTTAAATATGTAGGTACTGAAAACCTGCCCGAAAACGGCGGATTCATATTGGCATCAAACCATATTCATGCACTTGATCCTCTTATTATCGCATTAGGCTTGAAAAAGAGACAGATGCATTTTATGGCAAAAAAAGAACTCTGGGAAAATCCCTTTATCGCATTTTGTCTTTCTACAGTAGGCGGATTCCCTGTCGCAAGGGGCTCGGCTGACAGAACGGCACTCGGTTATGCCGACAGAATCCCCGCAGAGGGCTACGTGCTCGGTATATTCCCCGAAGGCACACGTTCAAAGGTTCTTAACTCTGCTCCCGGTAAAGCCAAGAGAGGTGTGGCGTCCGTTGCGGCAAATGCAAAATGCGGAGTAATTCCCGTTGCGGTAATCAATAACGAAGGCCTTAAAAAGCATTCAAAATATACAGTCAGATATGGTAAAATGATTCCGTATGAGGAGTTCGGTTTTTCGGAGGAAGCTACCAGAGAAGAACAGATTGAAGCGGCCGATAAGATTATGGAGCATATCACTTCTCTTTGGGAGGAAGGACATTGCAGCGAATAACTCTTGCAAAAACGGCAGGATTCTGCTTCGGTGTCGGCAGAGCCGTGGGCATTGCATATAAGGCGGCGGAGAATAATTCACTCTGCTGCTCTCTCGGTCCCGTCATCCATAATACCGATGTTACTGATGACCTTGCCGCTAAAGGGGTACGGATAGTTAATTCTCTCGACGAAATCAGAGCAGGAGAAACCGTTATCATCAGAGCTCACGGTATTGCACCCGACGTTCTTGAGACAATCGTGAAATCCGGTGCAGATATCTGTGATGCCACCTGCCCCTTCGTTCAGAAAATCCATGATATCGTATCTCAAAATTCCGCAGATAATATCTCGGTACTTATCGCCGGTAATCCCGAACACCCCGAGGTAGTGGGTATAAGGGGATGCTGCAAAGGAGAAAGCTTTGTCTTTTCTTCTGCCGAAGACGTTGAAAGAATACTGAAAAATAACGAAAATTTGCAGAATAACGACCTTGTAGTTGTTTCTCAGACCACGTTTTCCGAAGAAGAGTGGAAAAAAAGTGAAAAAATTATTAAATTTTACTGTACAAATTGTAAAATATTTGATACAATATGCATTGCTACGCGAAAGAGACAGGAGGAAGCGGCAGAGCTTTCACTCAAATGCGATGCAATGGTGGTCATAGGAGGCCGCCACAGTTCCAATACAGCCAAGTTAAAAGAGGTCTGCAGCGGTAACTGTGATACATTTCTGGTGGAAAGAGCCGATGAGCTCCACCCCATAGATGTTTCCACA
>JAKSQQ010000067.1 GCA_024404015.1 Clostridia bacterium | reverse complement strand
TGGTGCGGGTAACAGGACTTGAACCTGCACAGTCTTGCAACCATTAGAACCTGAATCTAACGCGTCTGCCAATTCCGCCATACCCGCTTGTATTAAAAAGGGGACTCCTCGTGGAATCCCCCTTCATGGTGCGAGAGACGGGACTTGAACCCGTACGTACTGCTACACACGCCCCTCAAACGTGCGCGTCTGCCTATTCCGCCACTCTCGCGTACCTCGTTCACTTGGAACGTGTATGATTATATCAAAGAGATATGCTGTTGTCAAGAACTTTTTTGAATTTTTTCCCTTATTTTATTTTATAAGAAAAGCGGTCGGAAAACCGACCGCCTGTCTGTCAAATGAAGAAATCAAGGAATCCTTTTGAGCCGAAGACTTTTACGTTGAAATCATTGAGTCCGTCGGTGAATTTTTCAAATCCCTTTTCAAATCCGCTCTGTTCTGCGGGAGCACTCTGAAGACCGAGGTCAACCAGCATGCTGCGGAATTCGTCTATCAGCTTGTTATCTTCCTCGTAATTGTTTTCGGTGCATTTGAGCATTGCCTTAACGTCGTCGTAAAGCTTCTGCTGATCATCCGTAAGTGTCTTGCCTTCTTTGAGGTATGCCTCAAGCTGAGGAATATAATCTCTCGTCAGAGAGGAAACGTTCCTTGCACCGTTAAACTGAGGATAGTAGAAATCGTCCTCTTCGGGATTGTCACAGTCCGCAACCGTCTTTATGTTGCCTAAAGCAAGCTCGATTGCCAGAGAAATTGCCGTGTTGTTATATTCAAGCTCGTGCTTCTGACCGTAGAAGTACCAGCAGGAATCCTTATAGTACGCGGTGGAAACGTCAATGGATTTATCGGGAGAAAGCTCTCTGCCCTCGGTATCGGTGAACTGCTGATTATATGCAACGCAGGACGTACCGGGTGCGGTGGATGAGATGTTGATGATTTCATCGCTGTTTGTTCTTTCTGCGTGATACATGAAGCCGAATACGTTGTAATCCGGTGTAATTGCACCGTAGGGAAGGCCGTAGCCGTTTATGAATGAGAAGGTGATGCCCTGTGCCTCCAGAGCTGCAAAACGCTCTTTAAGGGTGGATTGCGCCTCATAATAGGCATCTGTTTCCTTAAGCACTACCTCGGACTTGATGTAGTTGCGAATTTCGGGATAATTGTCGCAGGGAACGAGTGCCGCCAGTGAGGGTGCATCAAGTACGATATTTTTGACAAGGGAATCAACCGCCATGTCAATAAATCCTCTCAGGCCCTTCTTGGGAAAGATTCTGAGTACCGCATTGACAACACTGCCCCAGGGCTTGCCTATCATTTCGGCGATGATGCCGTTATAGAAAAGGTCGGGAGAGTTATCTGCGTATTTTTTGGTAATGAGGTCATAGATAACGTCGCTTCCCAGCCAGCAGCCGACGATACTTACCACTCTTCTGACGTGATTATCGGATGCGTTGGGATATTTTGCAAGGTATGCGCTTACAACGGAAGCACCCATGCTCATGGGGATGAGTACAACGTCCTTTGCGCCGACCTTGTTGTCGGCTATGATTGTTTCGATAAAATCGTGAAGTCCCTTTACGTTCTGTGACGTGTATGAGAATGCACAGTAATTGTAGCAGTAAAGGTAATCTTCATAGTTTTCGCCCAGCTTTTCTCTGCAGATGTCTTCGCAGGGAATTGAACGGTAAAAACGGTTCTTTGCTTCGGATTCGAATTTTCCGTCCTTCATGATGCCGGGATATTCTGAAACGGGCATTGTGTATCTGGGTGTTACTACCGCCTGATTGCACTTGCCGTTTTCGTCAACAAGATTATATTTGAAGAGCTTGCGAACAAGAGTATCGCAGTCCTTCTGGCTGATTGTGTTGACTCTCGTGATTGCGGAGAGTAAAAGGTTGAATACTATCTTGAGTGCCGCCCAGATTGCCTGGGGGTCCTTGAGGTTATCAAGAATGTTTCCGTTGAAAAGATTCCAGCGTACCTCGTATTTTCCTTCTGCGATGAGGGGAGCATAGTTTTCGTAATCCTGAAGTGTGCCGTTTTCAAAAGCACCGTCCTCGAGATAGCTTTCGTCAAAGAGGTATGACCAGGACTGACCTATACCCGTAACGAAGACCACAAGACTGTTTTCGCCTTCCGCAAAGGGGCTTTCGGGACTGCCGAGTGTAACGGGAATTTCTTCCTGCACGGGCTCTTCGGCAAAAGCGGGAATAACCGCCGCGGATAAAATCATCGTAAGACACAGTAAAAGAGATATTGCTTTTTTCATATTTATTGTAACCTCCTCGTTTCTTAACCAACATAATATCACTTTGTTCCCGAATAAGCAAGAGCCCGAAAATAAAATAAAAAGTATTTGATTTTATGTAAATCTATGTTATAATAAAAAAATGTTAACGGGTATTAAGTATTGCGGTTTTACCTTAATAGTTTTTTGGGGGTGAAATCCGGTTGTTAACCGGAATTTTATGAAAAAATTTATTACTCTTTTAACTGCAATTGTAATGATTATCTCTGTTGTATGCGTGCCTGTCATGGCGGTTAATATCACTTTGGTTGACCTTACAAGTCTTCCCGTGATATCAACCAAGCTCAGTGCGGAGCCGGGTACCTACGACAATTTTGATGAATCAAAGGTAGTTGCTTATCTTGACGGTAATCAGTTGGTCAACGGCGTCATAGAGAAGCAGAATGAATCCATTGAGTGGATTCTTATGATTGATACGTCAAAATCCGTGTCGGAGGAATATTTTAAGGCGGAGATAAATGCGGTTATTTCGGTCCTTGAAGGCCTGAGAGACTCCGATACACTGCGTCTTTACACCTTTGAGGAATCTACAAGCATGATTCTTAACGGCAAAGAGACCAAGGAGGATGCTCAGAGCAGAATCAAGCAGATTGTCTGCGACGGTCAGGATACCAGATTTTACTATGCGATTGAAAAACTGGTTGGTTTTGCGGAGGCAAGTAAATCCTCCGTCTGCGTTCCCGTTATTTTCTCGGATGGCGTTGAAACTATCAGACCCGAGGACAGAAGCAAGACCATTGATTCGCTTAAATATGCCAATGCTCCCGTTTACGGTTATTATCCCGATTTGCTTGAAAAGATGGACGGCGGTAAAGAAAAAATCGCTTCCTTCAAGGAAATCATCAAGGCAACAGGCGGCGAAACCAAGTCCTTCAATATCAAGAACGCATCCAAAACCCTTGCTTCATTTAACAGCAACGACACCTGGAGTCTTACCTTTACTTCTACTAAGGAAATCCCCGAGGGTGACCATACCCTTTCAATTGATATGGGTGACGGCAACAAGATAGAAAAGATAGTTCAGTTTGACACCGCATGGGAAGGGGATAAGGAAGCCCCCTCGGTTAAGTCAATCATCACCGACCTTGAAGAAAACACCGTTACCGTTGAATTCAGCGAAGTGGTAAAGAACTGGGATGATGAATCCCTTTACAGCTTCTCCGTAGCGGACGAGGATGAAGAGCCGCCCAAGATTTTGGAAATCGGCAGAATTTCGGACCAGACCGTTCTTCTCACCATGGATACCCTTGATAAATCGGGTATTGAAATAAAAGTCAGCGGATATATTGATGCCGCGGATAATAAGGGTGAGGAAGCAACCAAGACCCTTTCAATCAACCAGAACGTAGTCAAGATTCTTACCACCGCAGGTATAGGCGTTGTTTTGCTTGCGGTTGCGGCCTTTGTAATCGTTACAATTCTTACGAAGAAAAAGAAGCAGAAGGCAGCATTGGAAAGCGGTCAGATTCAGGCAGCTTATAAAAACGGTAAGAAAATCGAGCCCAAGCAGAAGCAGAAGGGCTCTAAAAATAATAAGAAGAAGCCCATAATGGAATTTGAAATTCCCGACGACGATGACGATTACAGAAAGTCGGGAAAGACCAAAGCTTCAAAAGAAGAAAAGGTCAAAGAAACTCCCGAAGAGAGAGAAGCGAGAATAGCCGCAGAAAAGGAACAGAAAAAGAAGGAAGAAAAAATTAAGCAGGAAGCGGCAAAATTCCAGTTCTACTTTGAAGAGAAATTCCACATGGACGACGAATAAAATGATTTTAAGCAGGTGCTCAGACGGGCACCTGCTTCTTTTATACTGAAATAAAAAAGTCAGCAGGCATAAACCTGCTGACGATTATTACGAATAATGACACTCCGTCACATTATTCTGTCGACTCTGCTTAAGTGATAACACTCCAAAAATAGCGTGATCACGCTCCGGCATAATCATAAGATTATGCCTTCTTCTTGGAGCTTACTACATAGGCTGCTGCAGCCGCAGCTGTGATAACAGCAAATGCTGCTATTCCGGCAGTTGCGGAACCGGTATCTACAGGAGCTTCTGTCTCAGTAGCGGGCACGGTTTCAACAAAACTTGCATAGAAGTCTTTAATCTTCTGCTTTACGGCTTTAATGAACTCTCTGATGCCGGCGATAATGCCGTTGTCAATTCCGAGGCCATTGAGAGCAGAATCAAGTCTGTCTGCGGCACCGGCTACGTTCTCAGCATCCTTGGCGGAAGTGATTCCGTTCATGATGAGATTATAGAGATCGTAGAAGAGGTCTGTGAGAACCTGTAAAACACCACTTGCCTGAAGATATGAGAAAAACTTATCCATAAGTTCGGGGAGTGTTAAATTAACATACTGAGTCCAACGGTAGTCAGTATTGTTGAAATGTGTAGCTACATGTGAGTTATAAGATTCCTGATTATAGAACTTAGCTCCGCATGTTGCGCATACGAAATCACCCTTTTCAAGGTGCTGCTTAAGGCAGGATACGTATGACTGGGGATCTTCATATTTCTTTCCGCAGGTCTGGCATACGAAGTAACCTTCGGCATTTCTGTGGCTGTCGAGGCACTTGTTGTATGCTTCCATACCGCTTGAGGTGTTAACGTAATACTTGCCGCAGATGGGGCAGGTAAGTACGGTAACAGTTGTATCCTCAGCGAAAGCAATTGAAGAAACTGAAAGTGCAAGTACCAATGCTAATATAACTGCAATTAACTTCTTCATAGTAATCATTTCCCTTCGGTAAATCCTGGTATAGGGTTTCTTTCAGATATCGATATCAGAAAAAAAGTTTGTTTGTCCGACCAGCTATCGTCGGACTGTGTGAGCAAAAAATTACAAAATTATCTTCCGGATAATTGTAATGTTGTTTGTGCCGGAAAAGGAGCGTTATCACTTAAGCAAAACCGACAGAAAATGATTTATATTAAATTTAAGGGAAGATGGGGAGTGTCGTCACCTCACATTCATTGCCTTGTGGTATACAGATAGGGTATAATACACCATATTGTATTCATCTTATTCTATTACAATATATAGAAAAAATCAAGAAAAATTTTACAAAATATTGAATTTTTATAAAAATATTTTTTGCTTATTCATATTTGGTTTTCATTTTTCGGACATTTGTTATTGAGTGTTTAGATTTTTATTGCATATTTTTATTCAAAGCAAAACCCCGGGTGATTTCTCACCCGGGGAAGTTTGCGTCAGATTAGCTGAGGTTACTGAGCTCGAGCTTGCGGATTTCTATCTTTACGGGGTCGCCTTCCATGATTTCGGGAGGTGTACCTTCCTTAGCGTCGAGTCTCTTTACGTGTGCCGTGGGCTTGGCGTAAAGGTCAATCTTCTGGTACGTGTTGCTTGAGTCGCCCTTGAAGAGCTGATAGATTTCTGCGGGCACTTCAAGCGCATACAGCGTACCCGGCATGAACCTGCTGTTTGTAATAGTAATGTTGGTAGTCATGGGCCTCAGCACCTTCTTACCGTTTACTACTTTTTCAACAAGCGCAATTTCGTTGGGATTGGATGCGGATTTCTCTACTCTCTTGAATACGCAGGTGCTCGGATCAACTACCTTCTTGTTGCCGTCCTTGTCGAAGTAGTAGAATTCGCAGTAAATTTCAGCGGATGCGTTTGTATCGGTAATCTTGAAGTAAATATCATCGTTTGCTGCAAGCTCTGAATCAAGACTTGAATCCGAATTGTATTCGGGGATTATCAGCAGATACTTCTCAACAGCCGTATCAACGGAATTTCTGTATTCAGCGCTGGGTACGGTGCATACTGTAGTATATGCTGCTACAAGGGTGTTGATGAAGAGCTTTGCTTCAAATTCGGTAAACTGGTTTGTATGACCTGAACCTGTGTAAGTCAGGTTTCCTCTTGAGTACAGATAGTAACCGTTTGTGCAGTTATTTCTGATACCTGTACTTGTAGTGGGATTGTAGTAGTTATTGCCTGCAAGAGCGTACCATACGGTGATGTCATCACCGTTGGGGTTAACCTGGTATACAGATTCGTGAGTCATCTTGATGCTCTGAGTTCTGTCCATGATTTCCTTATACTGGGCAGTGCTCTTACCGTAAAGGTCAAACAGGTCGTCGTCGTTGATATCGTAAGGATAGGTTGTGATGCGTCCTCTGTTTACCTGAGTGACCTTGTCGGTACTGACAATGGGACGGGCATTATCGGGGTCTTCTATGGAATACTTGATAGCATCAAAGACGTTGGAATCTTGGTCCATGTATCTCTGAAGCACATAGTCCGTGAAGCCCTGAGTGTATCTGTCATATTGACCCAAGATATTGCCGTTTGTGTCAACTACCGGCTGCCCGTTATAAATATCCGTGTCGTGGGTTATGGGTACGCCTGTGTAGGATACGGTTACCGAGTAATCAAAGGGATCCTCCGTAACGATTCTTTGCTTTTCATATACCACGCCGGTGTAACGGTAATCCTTCCAGCCCGGCTTATCCTCATAAATGGGGTCGTTTCTGTCGTTATATCCCACAAGAGTTCTGACCGTGGTGGGCTTTGCCACTAACCATACGTCGCCGAATTTTTCAACTACCTGCTCGCCTGATCTAAGAGCGTGAGTGGGGCTGTAGGTTACGGTCATGGACTGGTTTGTGTCGCCGTCATATTTCTTGTAGGTCTGTGCCGAGCCGGGTACCCAGGCGATGGAGTGGTTGGTATCCAGCATACGCTCAACGGAAAGATCGTACTCGTCCTTGAGGGCTGCAGGTACGTTCTTTACCTTGTAGCCGTAAATGGTCTCGTACATATATGCACGACCCAGGATTTCGTTGCCGTAGATGCCCATTTTGTCGTTTTTGTATTTGGCGTTCTGGGCATCCGTGTCGTCATAGCCGTTATAAATTGCCTTTGCTCTGGTGGTAATGGCGTGAGTGATACCGTAGCGGTCAAGACCCAGTGCCTCACGCATGATGAGGTTATTCCAGTAACCGTCCTTGACCTTGGTGTCCTTCATTTCATCGTCTGAAATCGTGAATCCTTTTATCCTGGAGCCGAAGAGGTCGTTAATCCAGCCGATTACCTTGTCTACCGCCTTGAATACCTTCTGACCGAGCTTCATGGCGGCACCCTTCATCTTATCCCAGTAGAGGGATACGAAGTTAACCTGAGTGTTAAGGGTATCGTGACAGAAGAGGGTGGGAATACCTTCGTTGATAAAGTCAACTATGGCAAGCGCCGTGTTGAGCTCAAGTCCTTCACGGATGATGGAGTCCTTGATACCGAAGTCGTTCCACGTTGACGTTGTTGAACCCCAGCTGTCGCCGAAGCCCAGTATCAGCATGCTGAATTTCTTGAGATATGCGGAATCGGCGCCCTTTTCCTTGAATATTTTATTAAGGTCGTGAATATTGGTTACGGCAATGTCTATC
>JAKSQQ010000066.1 GCA_024404015.1 Clostridia bacterium | reverse complement strand
TTTCAGCAGTATCTTTGCCCTTATCACCAACCCGAAATTCTGGATTTACGGCTTTTGCGGTGCTTTCTATTCAGCCGCTTTCTCACTTATTTCCCAGGCAATTCCCTTCTACGTAAAATACACGCTTAAAAAAGGCGGCTCAACCACCACGATAATGCTCGGTACCGTACTCGTCGTCGCCGTCATCGGCATAGTGATATGGTCCAACATAGTAAAGAAGTGGGATATCATGAAGGTATGGCGATGCGGATTCATCATCATGGCGGTTTCCTTCATTCCCCTCTATTTCGTCAATTCCTTTGTCGGTGCGGTCATCATCGCCTGCATAGTGGGCTTCGGCGTTGCCGCCTGCCTTGCAACCATGGACTGTATCGGTGCAAAAATCGTTGACGACGATTTCCGCCGTCACGGAATCAAGCGCGAGGGCATCATCTCAAGTCTTACGGGTGTCATGAACCGTCTCAACGGTCTTTACACCTCGCTTGCATTCTACTTTGTATCAACGAAATTCGGCTTTGTCAACGGCGACAATCCCGGCTCCGACCCTGCTCTTGCCTCAAGAGTGCTTCTCTGCATTTTCCCCGCCGCCGCAATGATTATTGCCTCCGTTATCACGTTCTTCCTTCATTTTGACGAAAATAATGAAAAAATATCTGATAATTAACGCCGACGATTTCGGCTATAACAATGAGCAGAACGCCGCCATAACCGATTTGCTCTCAAAGGGACTTATCACCTCAACCTCCGTTCTGTCCTCCGCTCCCGAAGCGGAAAGATGCACCTGCCTTGACGGTGACGCGTATTCCGTCGGAGTTCATCTGACCCTTAATTCGGATAACGGCGAAAGCCCGTGGAAATGCTTAAGCGGTGCCGTTTCTCTCGGAGGAGATAACGGTCTGCCCGCGGATATGAAAAAGCTGACCCTCGGTGCAAAGAGGAAGGACGTACGCAGAGAGCTTGAAGCACAGTATGATTATCTGATTTCAAGAGGCGTTAAGGTTGACCACGCCGACAGTCACTGCGGCACGCTTTACGGAATCAACGGCAGACGGTTTTATCTTGATGCATTTGATTTCTGCGCAGAGCACGGCATACCCTTCAGATTTCCGAAAACTCCCGGATTTGCAGAAAGACAAATCGGCAGAAAGCTCCCCGCTCCGGTCCTTAAAATACTCGGTATGATTGTAAAAAGGGGCGAGGAAAAGGGCGTAAAAATGCTTGACGACCTGGTTTCAAACCCGTGGAATATTGCGAAAATCGGAAGCTGCGATAATCTCAGAGCATATTATCTCAATGCCGTTGACAACTGCGTTGTCGGCGTAACGGAAATGTTTCTTCCTCCCGCCCTGCCGACGGATGACGGCATAAGCGAATGGACAAAAAGGGTATATGAATACGAGCTTCTCAAAAGCGGTGACCTGCTTCAGAGAGCCCGTGATAAGAATATTGAAGTCGTTTCCTGGAAGATTTTTCAGGATATATAAACACAAAATCCCGATGCACACAAACATCGGGATTTTCTTTTTGCTTTATGATTTAATCTTATTCCGCTTCGGATGCGGTTTCCTCTGCCGTTTCCTCTGCCGCAGGTGCTTCCTCTTTCTTTCTTGTTCTCTGAAGAAGTCTGTCAATATAGGGATAAACCGCCTTGCAGATAAAGTAGCCCGCAACGCCGCAGAGAACGCCTACGACTGCGCCGACAAGTACGTCCGTGCAGTAATGAACGTGAAGATAAATTCTTGAGAAGCCGATAAATGCGGCAACGATTACGGTGACCGTACCCCAGATATTCTGTTTCTTGCCCTTGCACATAAAGAGCATTCCGCAGGCAGCGGCAAAGCTTGATGAGGTATGACCTGAGGGGAATGAATATCCGTGTGCGTAGGGATAAACCTCAATGTAATACTTATAAGTGCTGAGCCATTTCTGCTGAATTGCAACGGAGTAGGTCTTCATTTCTTCAAGGACCTGTGTCAGATATCCCTCTTTCATCCAGCCCTCAAGGAATTCACCCTTGCGGTTATATCCGCCTATGCATTGCTCCGCAACTGCGGGGTTAAACAGAGCAAAGGGTCTTGTTCTTGAGAAAACGCTCTTGAGGATGACGTTATTTGCAATGAGCATAACAAGCTGTGCAAAGAGCATTGCAATGCCGATTTTTCGTGTCTTTTTGAATATGCACAGCACTACGCCGAGAATAATGAAAAACGCGCCGTCACCCAGCCAGGTGAATACGGGCATAAACTTATCAAGAAATCCTCCCGTGCCGTAGCCGAAGAAATCCTGAACAAATTTGAACACGGATAAGTCAAAATTGAGTATCGCTTCCAAATCTTTCACTCCTTTTTCAAGATAATATATATTTATTTTACCGAATTTTACGAATTTTGCAAGTATTATTTATTTCTTCGCCAATGGAAAAGATACTGCTGGGCAATTCCCCTTACACCCTCGGTGCATTCCGGAAGACCGTCGGGATAGGTTTCCGCAAGTATTCTCTTTACCCACACGTCAACGGGCAGACAATCAACCCTGCCGAAGCCGTAAAGGAGGGTGCAGGCGGCGACCTTCGCACCCACGCCCTTTATCTTTTGCAGTTCAAGAGACGCTTCCCCGTCATTCATTTTATCTGTTTCGGCAAAGTCAACTGTACCGTCAGCGACCTTTTCAGCCGCGTCAAGTATGTATTTCGTCCTGAATCCGGCTCTCAGGGGAGCAAGTCCCGCTTCACCCGCTTCAAGGATTTTTTCCGGGGAAGGAAAAGTAAAATCTCCCTCTCCCAGATTCTCGCCGAGATTTTCACACAGACGTGAAATTATGCCCTTGATACGGGGAATGTTATTATTCTGTGAAATAATGAAGGAGCAAAGGGCCTCCCAGGGCTCCTGCTTGAGTATTCTGATTCCCGGGCAGAATGAAACCGCTTCCGCAAGGGCTTCATCATTTTCAAATCCCCTGCAGATTTTTTCATAATCTCTGTCAAGGTCAAAATATCCCTTCCAGATTTTTTCAAAATCGGATTTATCCGCTCCGATTATAACGAGCTTTTCGCCCTCGTCAAATATATCCACCGCCTGACCGTATGCCACCCCGTGCATACTTCCGTCGGGCTTTTTTTCCCAGCGGAATGCCTGTCCGCAATCAAGGGAAAGAGGTACATTTAACCAAATTTTTTTGTATTCGTATTTTTTGCTTCTGTTCATAATTTTGCCTCAAAAGTGAATAACTTCGGCTTTTTCACTTGGTTTTCCTATGGAAAATAAAGGATTTTGCCTCATTTCTTCACGTTATTCACGTAGTTTTTCACTTTTTCCCCACACTTTTGCAAATTGTACACATTACACAAATTTCACATTTCGGCCGTCCCGAAATGCAGGTATCTCTGCCGTGAAGGACACATCTGTGACAAAAGTCATTGCTTCTGTCCGGAGGCAGGATTTTGCGTAATTCCGTCTCAACCTTGAAGGGGTCTTTTGTGTCAACCAGACCCAGCAGATTTGAAATTCTGATAAGGTGGGTATCCGCCACCACAGCGGGCTTATTGTAAACGTCACCCAGGATGAGATTGGCGGTTTTTCTGCCCACTCCGGGTAATGAGGTAAGCTTTTCCATGGTGTCGGGTACTTTTCCGTCATAATCGGCTATCATTTTACTGCACATTCCGATTATATCCCTTGCCTTGCCTCTGAAAAATCCGCAGGAATGTATGATTTCCTCTATATCTTCAACCCTTGCGTTTGCAAAATCCTCAACCGTTTTGTATTTTTCAAACAGAGCGGGAGTAACAAGATTGACTCTCGCATCGGTGCATTGTGCAGACAGTCTGGTAGCAATAATCAGCTGAAGGGGATTTTCCGCATTAAGGGAACAGATTGCGTCCGGATACTTTTTTTCAAGCGCTTCAACCGCGGCAAGCGCCCTCTCCTTTTTTGTCATAACATACAACCTCGTCATACATCAATTTAGCAAATTATACAATAAATAAAAGCAATATTAAAGCCATTTGTAAACTTTTTTTATATATAGCGGAATTTAATTGATTTATGATATCGGATGTGTTAGATTATGATTGTCACATAATAATTTGATTATAACGGAGGAGGACTGACATGAAAAACAAATTCAGTTCATTGATTGCACTGGCTCTGTGCTTCGTATTGGTCGTTACAATATTTACCGCCTGCACAAAGAGAGAAAAGGTCAATGATTCCACCACCACTACGGGTGTAACCTGGGCTCCCGGTGAGGGCTCCTATCAGCCCGTTGAAATCGGCAGCGGCGAGCTGGCGGAAATCGTTAAGGATGCTCTCGGCGAAGAATACAAATTTGACGGAAATCTTGATTCCCTTCCCGAAAAGGATTATCAGAAGGTAATCAATTTTGCGGAAAAAGAGGGCTATATCGTAGAGGATAAAGACGAACCCGAGGACGTAGTAATCAAAAAAGACCAGAATAATCTCACCACCACTCAGATTACCACAGTTATCGGCTCCACCAAAGAAAGCAAAAAGACAAAAGAAGATAAGACCGATAAGACCGATAAGAACGATAAGACAAAGGCAACCGAGTCCTCAAAGAAAGAGGATAATAAAACCACCAAAAAGGACGATAAAAAGGTTTCCGTAGTTGACAATACCGTAGCTCCCACAAAGGAAACCACCAGAGCCATCGTTACAAATGCTCCCTACAGCTTTACCACCGAAACGGGAACAAAAATAATTGAAACAACCGATATCAAAGCGGTTGCGGCCAATACCTTCGGCAACGGCTCAAGCTGTAATTTTACCGGCTCCGCCACCACAACCGACGGCGGTGTAGTTGCAATCGGTACTGTTATGAGCGACGCAAGCAACAAGTCGACGGGCTATTCCTCTGCACTTATCGTAAAATTCACCGCAGACGGTCAGAAATCCTGGTCAAAGATAATCAGCGGCAACAACGCAACCTCATTTGAGGACGTTGCGGTACTTACCGACGGCAGTATCATTGCGGTAGGTTATACTCTCGCATCCGACCTTGCGGACAATTCCGCATACAAGTGCAAGGATACCGTTGAAGCGGTGGTAAGTAAATTCGACGCTTCCGGCAATCTCAGATGGACTAAAATGTTCGGCGGCAGTAAAGGCGACATAGCTTATGCGGTAGCGGCTACTCCCGACGGCGGATTCATGATAGGCGGCAAGAGCGAAAGCTCCGACGGCGACCTTAAGAATACGGGTGACGGCAAGCTTAAGGCCTACGTTGCAAAATACGGCAAGGACGGTAAGATTGCATGGGTCAAGGCACTTTCCGGCTCAAAGCACTGCGCGGTATTTGATATTGCCACCACCGGCGACGGCTCCGCATATATCGTTATTGAAACAGTTAACAATGACGGCGATTTCGCAAAAATCGAAGGTTCGGATAATAAGAGATATCATGCTGTTGTTGCAAGAATCAACAGCGAAGGCGGTTGGAACTGGGCAAAGGGCATCAGTGAAACCGGCAGAATGGTTATCCATAACGTTGTGGTAGGCAACGACGGCGGATGTGTTGTAGCAGGTTACTATTCCGTATCCGACGCAGGTACTCAGTTATCCCTTGCCGGTCAGCATAACGGCGGCGAAACAGGTACCTACGACGGCATTATCATCAAGTTCAATTCCAAAGGTGATAAGCTCTGGCATCAGGCATTGATCGGCTTTGAAAACGATATGATTACGGGTCTTACCGCTATTGACGGCGGCTATGCGGTTACGGGTTATACAACCTCCACCAACAGAGACTTCCCCTGGGAAAACAAGGGCAACTATGACAGCTTCATCTGGACCGTTTCCAACGGCGGACGCAAGATGCAGGCCCGTTCCTTCGGCGGCTCCGGCTCAGACAGAGCAATGTGTGCCTGCCGCTCGGGCAAAAACGTATACCTTCTGGGCAACACCAATTCCGGTGACGGCACGTTTGTAAACGGCGATGCCAAGGTAAGCGGAACCCACAACAACGGCTTCATTTACAATGTGAAGCTTGAACAAAACGGCTAAACAATATCGGGAGCACGGCTAAACAACCGTGCTCTTTGATTGATAAGAGATTGAGGAGATAAAAAATGAAAATTACGGTAGCGGGTGCAGGTCACGCAGGACTTGTTGCGGCGGCTTTGCTTTCGGAAAAAGGTCACGACGTAACGGTTTATGAAAAGAAACAGAAAAACGAGCTGGGTCACGACTGGGAAGACAGATTCACCTTTTCCCTTCTTTCCGAAATAACGGGTAAGGAAATTCCCGAGGATATCTGGAGATACAGAGGTGACTGCGCCTTTGTAAGTCCCGCATACAAGACAAAGGTAATCATCAACTACACAGATGAAAACAGACAAAAAATCATGTGGCGCAAGCCATTGATTAACCTGCTCCTTGACTTTGCGGAGGAAAAGGGCGTTAAATTCAGCTTCGGCACGGAGATTACCGGTCCGCTTACCGAGGGAAACAGAGTAATCGGCATCGCAACAAACGCAGGTGAAATCAAAGGCGATCTGGTCATTGATGCCGCAGGTGTATTCTCACCCGTAAGAAGCAACCTGCCCTCATCCTTCGGTATTGAAAAGACCCCGGACAGAGGGGATTTATTCTACGCAAAAAGAGCGTATTACAATAAAATCGGCGATACCATGCCCGAAATTCCCTTTGAGGTATTCCTCTGCCACAACCGTGAGCAGGGCCTTTCCTGGTGCTGTACAAATGCGGACAGCGTGGATATTCTCATCGGCAGAATTGATCCTCTCACAGATGAGCTTTACGATAAGCACGTTGAAAAATTCAGAAAAGACCATGATTATATCGGAACGGAAATCCTTCACGGCGGTCAGAAGGGCATTATCCCCGTTCGCCGTCCCCTTGCGCTTATGGTGGCTGACGGTTATGCCGCCGCAGGTGACAGCGCATTCATGACCACTCCCATGAACGGCATGGGCATTGACCTTTCCCTTAACGCAGGCAAGCTCCTTGCCGAAACAATTATCAAGGCGGGAAATGCGGATATCGGTACCCTCTGGAGCTATAACCGTGAATTCCACAAGAAATACGGCGGATTTACCTCCAAAAACGAGGGACTTAAAAACTCCCTGCTTCAGCTTCCCGGCGAGGGCGTTGACTTCCTCTTTGACAACGAGGTCATCCAGTCCTCCGACCTTGCGGGCGCAGGGACAAAAACGAGCATTCCCTCTCTGCTGGCAAAATTTGTAAAGGGAATGAGAAACCCCCCCTATTTCTTTGCAATACTGGGAGGCATCATGAAGGGCTCAAAGATGAAAAAAGCCCTTGAATCAGCCCCTGCGGTTTATGACAAGGATGCCGTTGACAAGTGGCAGAATGCAGTTAATTCAACCCTTCTCAAGGTTACAAGAAAGTAATCTGTCTCTTTAATATCAACACTTTTCGGATAACGCTTAAAATTTTTTGAAAAAATGCTTGACAAATGGCAAAACGGGAATTATAATAGTCAAGCATTCAAGAAAACGCCGAAGCGTTTCCGAGTTGGTGTTTATGACGCTGAGGGTCCACCCGTTCCCATCCCGAACACGGTAGTTAAGCTCAGCAGTGCCGACAATACTTGGAGGGCAGCCTCCCGGGAAGATAGGATGACGCCAACACAATAAGAACAGCCACCCAACAGGGTGGCTGTTTCTTCTTTTCTTTTCGCTTGAATCTATCAGCGAAGAACGGCAAAACAATAACAAAGCGGGCTTGCCTTAAAGGTAAGCCCGTTGGTTTTTATGAAATAAGG
>JAKSQQ010000065.1 GCA_024404015.1 Clostridia bacterium | reverse complement strand
GCGGAAGGTGGATTTGAACCGCCGACACCCCGGGTATGAACCGAGTGCTCTAGCCACTGAGCTATTCCGCCATGTACCGCTTCCGTAAAGCGCTTGTTTATTATATTGTAAAGTCCGTGATTTGTCAACACTTTTTTGAAAAAATTTTTCCGACGGTTTTACGGCTCTTTCTTAACCGAAAAATTGATTTATATGTTTTATTTTTCATCGCCTTGTGATATAATAAATTATTATCATCATTATTCCGTCAGCACTTATGATATCTCAACGGATTCTTTACGTTGGATTTGACGTTAACGGTGTTTCGTTATAGTCAATGAAACACGGATTACGCGAAGGAAAGAATATGAAAAAACGATTTATATATTTGCTTGCGGCGCTGATTATTTTCATAACTGAGATAATTATTGCAACAAAAGCAACCGGTTTTATAAGAGGTAGTGTCGGTGACGTTCTGGTTGTCGTTCTGATAGGTACGGCAGTAAGAAGTATATATCCGTATGGGATCAGGTTTCTTCCGTTGTATTTGTTTATATTTTCCGTATTCATTGAAATATTGCAGTTGATAAATATACTGAAGCTGATGTCATTAGACGGATTCCGTTTGTTGGTTATCGTATTTGGCGGAACTTTTTCTTTCGGCGATATTTTATGCTATGCAATCGGAGCAATGCTTTTCGGGGCTTTTGAATACCTGCTGACATGCTTGTCAGACAAATCCCCGTAATAGTTTCTGCTTCGGAAATATTAAGTAATGATTTTTACTCTCACACAAAAAGGAGATGCTCATAATGTCTGTTATTGCAGTTGCAGGCGCAGGTCACGGCGGTCTTACCGCGGCAATCAAGCTTGCCTCGGAGGGTTACGACGTAACGGTTTACGAAAAAAATAAAAAAGAAGATTGCGGTCTTGAACAGGTTGACTCCTTTGACGCTTCCGCTATGGACTATGCGGGATTTGAAATTCCCGAGGGCTGGCTCAGCGAACCCAACGAGCTGACATTCCATTCTCTTGACGATTCGGTTGAGCCCATTACCGTACCCGTCAGCAATGACTACAGAAACATCAACGTTGACAGAAAAGAACTTTTCTGCTATCTGACCGACCTTGCGGAAAAATCGGGAGTAAAATTCCGATATGAAACCGAAATCATTTCACCCATTATGCTGGGAGGACGGGTCTGCGGATTCAAAACCGCCGGCGGTGACGTTTACGCCGATCTTGTTATTGATGCAAGCGGCATCAATTCTCCCCTGAGAATAAATCTGCCCGATTATCTTCACATTCAGAAGGAGCCGGAGCAGTATGATTTTCTCAACACCTACAGAGCGTATTTCAATCGCAATGAGGGCGTGTCGGACCCGAAATACAGATACAGTCTTTATATCAAGGAGGATACGGGATTTGACTGGCTGATTACGGAAAAGGACTACGTTGACGCACTGATAATCAGATTCACTCCCCTCACCTACCCCGGTATTGCAAAAGCGCTGAACCGTCTCTGTGATGCCAATCCCCAGATGGGGCACAATATCATAAAAAACGGCAAAATCGTAAAGATTTCAATAAGCCAGTGCGTTGCCGTATTCGTTGCGGACGGTTACGCCGCCGTAGGTGATTCCGCATTCATGACACAGCCCTTTAAGGGAAGCGGTATCGCTTACTCAATCAAAGCAGGCACAATGCTTGCAAACACCGTTATGGCAGACACAAACGGAATCTATTCCGCAAGCACTCTCTGGGATTACGAAAAGAATTATTTTAAGGAAATCGGATTCAATGCCTGCCGCATAGCGTTGGTCAAAAACCTGCTCCCCTATATGTCGGCAAAGGAAGTCAATGATATCTTCTCGGCAAAGCTTGTTACCAACGACGACCTGCTGGCATTCATTTCCGGCAATATTCCCGCAAAGCAGTTCCCGTTTATTCTGAGGCAAAAAATAAAGCTGCTGGGAAGTCTTCCGGAATTCAAGTCACAGCTTCTGATGCTCCTGGGCTGGGCGGGAAAGCTGGCTCTGCTTGAGCCGTTCTTCCCCAATGAATATACCCCCGAGGATGCGGCAAAATGGGCTGAAAGATATAACAATTTCTTTGAATCCGTAAGAAAACCCGCGGAAGAAGAAACAGAGGGAGAATAATATGTCAGTAATCGATACGCAGTTCGTACCCGACAAAAATAAATATATCACGCATCTCAGGGAAATGGTTTCAATTCCCACAATTTCGGAAAAGGAGCATTACAAGAGCGAAAGCTTTGACGCTTTCAATTCGATGCTGAAAAAGAACTATCCTCTTACTTTCTCAAGGGCAGAGGAAATTCCCGTGGGCAACGGTACTTTTCTGTGCATCAAAGGCAGTAATCCCGTTTCTCCCCTTATGCTGATGTCCCATAAAGACGTGGTACACGAAGGCAAAAAGAAATGGAAATCCCCTCCTTTTGAGGGTAAAGTCATAAACGGAAAAATGTACGGCAGAGGCACCTTTGACTGCAAGGGCTCTCTCCTTTGTCTGTTTGAAGCAACGGAAAGTCTGCTCTCCGAGGGATACGAACTTAAAGAGGATTTATATATCCTCTCCACATCAAATGAAGAAATCGCAGGCAATGACGCACCCGATGCCGTAAAATATCTGAAAGACAAGGGCATCGTTCCCGGTCTGCTCATTGACGAGGGCGGTGCAATACTGAAAATTCCGTTTCCCTCAAAGGTAAAGGATATTGCCATGATAGGCGCGGTGGAAAGATCAAGCGCCCGTCTGATTTTTGACTGTCTCGAAGGAATCAATGCCAAAAAAACAGGCAAATCAATCACAAAGAAAAAATACGGTCACTTTGAAATTACACCCGAGGTGGAAGAACTGGCAAAGGGACTCGGCAAATATCTGAAATTCCCCGTAGGTACTGTTTTCGGTGCTCTCGCAAAGCACAAAAGCTTAGGCAAAGCAATCCTGACTCATGCGGGAAGTGATGCGCGGGCATTCTGCGGAGCAAGTACCGGCTACGGCGTACCCAAGAATGACGATGCCCCGGATGCAAAGAATCCTTTACGCATTTCCGTTTCGGGAAACTATTACAATAAACTGGATGAGCTTGTTGACCAGGTCATAAAGACCGCTTCGGACATGGGACTAAAGCTCATTTCATCAACGGCAAGAGAAGCGGACACCCCCGTTTCTTCATCATCAAAGGGCTTTGCTTTCATCACGGAAACGGCAAAGGATGTATTTGACAGCATAGCCGTTCTGCCCTATCCCGTACTGGGAAGGACCGATGCAAGATACTTTGTGGGTTACGCAGAGGAAGTAATCAGATTCATTCCCCTTGAAATATCTCTGTCACAGATGATGAAATTCCACTGCCCCAACGAAAACATCTATGTGGATTCCCTTGCCCCTGCGGTAAAATTCTATCGTGAAGCAATCAAAAAATATAACGCTGACAGAAAAGAAGGTTAAAACTATGGATTATTTTGAATATACCTCCCCCGAAAATGCCGGCATTGATTCCGGCGAAGTAACCGGCTTTATCAATGACATTGAAAACATGGGCATATGCTTTCATTCGTTTATTCTGCTCAGACACGGAAAAATATTTGCCGAAGGATACGAAAAGCATTTTTCAAAGGACTACAAGCACCGTCTTTACTCCATAAGCAAAACCTACACCTCCGCCGCTATCGGTTGTCTTATCGGAGAGGGAAAGCTTTCCCTTGACGATAAAGTATATAAGTTCTTCCCCGACAAATGTCCCGATAACCTCCATCCCTACGTCAAAGATACTACAATACGCCACCTGCTGATGATGGCAACTCCCTTTGACGAAACCACATACAGTCCCGAGGACAGCGACTGGGTATATACGTTTTTCAATACAAAGCCCTCTCACAGACCGGGAAGCGTATTCAATTACGATACAAGCGGCACCCTTGTTCTCTGTGCCGTAGTTGAACGCATCACAGGTATGGATTTCACAAAATACCTTTATGAAAAGGTTCTGAAATATATCGGCTACGATGAAGCACCCGAATGTGTCAGAGAGCCCGCAGGAGTTCAATGGGGAGGCAGCGGAGTATTTGCCACCTCAAGAGAGCTTGCCGCCTTTGCCCTGCTCTTTATGAACTCAGGCAGAAATAAAGACGGAATTCAGCTCATTCCCGAGAATTACGTAAACGAAGCAATCAAGCCCCAAATCTGTAACCTTGAAAACAATGAATGCTCACCCTTCAGAGGTCAGGGATACGGCTACAAGATATGGTCAACTTCAAGAGGCTTCGCCTTCCTCGGCATGGGCAATCAGCTTGCGATTTGCTTCCCGAAGGAGGATATACTGCTGGTATGCACTTCAGATGACCAAGGCAACGGATATGCCAGAGAATATATATTTGATTTTGTGCAAAAGCATATAGTTGACACCTGCAGGGAAGGCAAATGCGAGAGCGGAGCTCCCCTTTTGCTTGACGGCATGCTTCATCTTGCCATGCCCGTATGTACCCCCGTCACTCCCGATTTCAAGGCAAACGGCTTCACCTATAAAATGCTTGAAAATAAATACGGCTTTGACAATATCACCTTTGATATTTCCGAAACCGAAGGCACCATGACCTATTACCGTTTCGGTAAAAAGAAGGTGCTGAATTTCGGTATAAACTGCTTCAAAGACGGATATTTCCCCGAGGATGATTATTCGGGCATGACCATCAACACGCCCGAAGGACAGTATAAATGCGCCGCGGCAGGCGTATGGGCGGAAAAGGACAAGCTGATTCTCAGAATCTACGTAATAGACAAGTATTTCGGCAACACAACAATGAACGTTTCTTTCAAAGACGGCGGTCTTGATTTCAAGATGCGTTCCACGGCAGAGTGGTTTCTCAAGGAATACAGAGGATATCTTTCATCGGAAAACACTCTGTAATATTGACAATCAACACTTCTTTATGTTAAGTTAGATTTCGCTAATCAATCAAAATATCGGAGCAATTTATATATGTGGTCGGTTAAATTTTTCACTACGGCTGCCCTGCTGGGTGCGGGACTTGCAATGGATGCCTTTTCCGTATCCACCGCAAACGGTCTCAATGAGCCGAAAATGAAGGCAGGCAGAATGTATCTCATGGCAGGTACTTTCGCTTTCTTCCAGTTTGCAATGCCCATGGCGGGCTGGTTCTGTGTTCACGAGATACTGAATCTGTTTCAAAAATTTCAGCCCTTTATTCCGTGGATTGCCCTTATTCTTCTGCTTTTCATCGGCGGTAAAATGCTGATTGAAGGCATACGCAATAAAGATGAAACGGATGAAGACAAAGACGGAGCAAAGCTTGGCGCAGGTGCCCTTATCATTCAGGGCGTAGCCACTTCAATAGACGCTCTTTCCGTTGGCTTCACGATTGCCCGGCTTAATGCGCTGCAGGCATTCGTTGAATCGGTCGTAATCGCCGTCGTAACCTTCTTTATATGTGTCGGCGGTGTGACAATAGGCAAGAAATTCGGCACAAGGTTTTCAAATAAGGCGTCTGTTCTCGGCGGCGTAATACTCATCGGCATAGGAATATGGATATTTGTAAGCAATAAACTCGGTTTGTAAAGGAGAATAATCATGCTTGAAAAAATAATGGATTTACTGGACCTTGCAGTCAGGCAAAAAGAAGCTGTTTACGGAGTGGGCAGCGCGTTTTCCTCCATGCTTGAAGGCGGAGGCGACTTTTTCAAAAAGGTTATCGCGCTTTTCCTCGCATTCTTTGAAATGTTCGGCTCGGTGATTTTTGATGCGGGCATTACTCCCAAGGGAGGAAAGCTTGACCTTACGGGATACAGTCTTGTATTCAGCGATGATTTTGACGGCGATTCTCTCAACACGGACGTCTGGGCTTACCGCGGTTCGGGCTCAAGAAGATTCGGCTACAATGCTCCGAGCCAGGTCAGCGTAAAGGACGGTAATCTGAATATCAGAGGCGAATACCGTGAGGACGGCGAATACGGTCCCGGCTGGTACGTGGGTATGATAAACATCAAGCAGTATTATTGCAGAGGTTACTTTGAAATCCGCTGCAAGTGCAACAAGGGCAACGATTTCTGGAGTGCATTCTGGATTCAGGCAGATCACCCCTACGACCACGATATTTCCAAAGGCGGCATAGGCGGTGCGGAGCTTGATATTTTTGAAAGCGTATCCGCCGAAAAAAGCTTCAGTAAAAACTGCGTAACCTCCACCGTACATTGCAACGGCTACGATGACGACAAGGAAAATATAGATTCCTGCAACATCGGCAAATTCAAGGGCAAAGACATCTATGATGAATATAACACCTACGGTCTTGAATGGAACGAGGACGAATATATATTCTACATCAACGGCATTGAGACAGGCAGAACCTCCTGGGCAAGCGGTGTTTCCGAAGTTCCCGAAATGGTAATAGTATCCCTTGAGATTCCCGACAAGGTAAATTACAAAACAGATTCCGGCTTCACAACGGATTTCGTCGTTGACTACGTTAAGATATATCAGAAGCCCGCAGACATAGAAGCAGTAATATAAAGCAGTTCCGAACGGCAGAGTTTAACACACTCTGCCGTATTTTTATGCAAAAAATAAAATTCGTAAGTGAGCAAATCATACGAAAATGAGAGTATTTACGAGTAAAAGCGAGATATTGAAATTTATATTAAAAAACTGAAAATTTGTTGTTGACATTGCAAATGGCTTGTGTTAATATATGCGAGCAATAAATAATTATTTCGGAGGTAGGATTATGTCCACTTATATGCCTAAGGCATCAGAAATCGAACGTAAGTGGTACGTTATCGACGCAGCAGGCAAGCCCATGGGCAAGGTTGCAGTAGAAGCAGCTAACCTTCTTCGCGGCAAAAACAAGCCCACTTTTGCTCCTCATGCTGACTGCGGTGATCACGTTATCATCATCAACTGCGAAAAGGCAGTTCTCACAGGCAAGAAGCTTGAACAGAAGATGTATTATCATCACACAGGTTACATCGGTAACCTCAAGGAAGTTAAGTATAAGACCCTCATGGCTGCAAAGCCCGAGTTCGCTATGACAAAGGCAGTCAAGGGTATGCTTCCCGCAAACACACTCGGCCGTACAGCACTTACTCGCCTTCGCGTTGTTAAGGGTGCAGAGCATCCCCATGCAGCACAGAAGCCCGAAGTATGGGAATTTTAAGAAAGGGAGGCACTGAATAATGTACGAATCCAATTATTTCTATGGCACAGGCCGCAGAAAAAGCTCAGTAGCCAGAGTCCGCGTTTATCCCGGTACCGGCAAAATCACAATCAATGACAGAGATATCGACGATTATTTCGGTCTTGATACTCTTAAGCTCATCGTTCGTCAGCCTCTCGCTCTTACAGAGACCGCTGAAAAGTTTGACATTATCTGCCGTGTAGCAGGCGGCGGCGTTACAGGTCAGGCAGGCGCAATTCGTCACGGTATTTCCCGTGCACTCCTTCAGGCAGACGAATCATTCCGTCCCGTTCTCAAGAAGGCCGGCTTCCTTACCAGAGACCCCAGAATGAAAGAAAGAAAGAAATACGGTCTCAAAGGCGCTCGCCGTGCACCGCAGTTCTCAAAGAGATAACTTCATACAAGTTGTTTACTTCCCCCGAAAGAGTCAAATCTTTCGGGGATTTTTTATGAACTGCGGTTGTCCTCGCGGCAAAACCTCCGACCATTCTCAAAGAGATAAACAGTCACAATCTTTCAAAAACATCAAAGCCCTCGGAAACTCAATGTTTTCAAGGGCTCTCTTGTCTTTTTGATTAATCCTTGGCTGATATCTTTTGTATCTTTCGTTTCCCC
>JAKSQQ010000064.1 GCA_024404015.1 Clostridia bacterium | reverse complement strand
ATGGAAAGATATGAAAGTGCAAAAGCAATTTACGCTTCCTACGGTATTGACACGGAAAAAGCAATAAAGGCAATGGACGATGTTACAATTTCAATCCATTGCTGGCAGGGTGACGACGTAGGCGGTTTTGACAGTCCCGATGCCCTTTCCGGCGGCATCCAGACTACCGGCAACTATCCCGGCAAGGCATCTACTCCCGAGGAGCTCATGGCTGATATTGACAAGGCCTTCTCCCTCATTCCCGGTAAGAAAAAGCTTAATCTTCACGCCTGCTATGCAATCTTTGACGGCGAATTTGCCGACAGAGACGCCATCAAGCCCGAGCATTTTGCAAAATGGGTTGAATTTGCAAAGGCAAGAAACATGGGTATCGACTTTAATCCCACCTTTTTCTCTCATCCCATGGTAAAGGACGGTCTCACCCTCTCCTCTCCCGATGAGAAGGTAAGAAAGTTCTGGATTGAGCACGGCAAAAGATGTATTGAGATTTCACAGTATTTTGCAGAGGAAACAGGCATTCCCTGCGTAATGAATATATGGATTCCCGACGGTTACAAGGATATCCCCGCCGACCGTCTTTCTCCCAGAATCCGTTTCCGTGATTCCCTTGATGAAATGCTTTCAATTCCCTACGATAAGAGCAAGGTTTACATTACGCTGGAGTCAAAGGTATTCGGTATCGGTCTTGAAAGCTATACCGTCGGCTCTGCTGAATTCTGCCTGAGCTATGTTTCAAAGGCAGGCATCGTTCCCCTTATGGATAACGGTCATTATCATCCCACGGAGCTTGTTTCCGATAAGATTTCATCCCTGCTTGCATTCAACGAAAAGATTGCCCTTCACGTTACGAGAGGTGTCAGATGGGACAGCGACCATGTTGTTCTCCTTGACGATGAAACAAAGGAAATGATGAAGGAAATCGTACGCAATGACGCTCTCGGCAGGACCTTCATCGCAACGGATTATTTTGACGCTTCCATTAACAGAATTTCCGCTTGGGTAACAGGTGTACGCAATGTGCGCAAGGCATTGCTCATGGCTCTGCTTGAGCCCTCGGCTCAGATGAAGGAGCTTCAGGATAAGGCAGATTTCACCGCACTTATGGCTATGGGTGAAGAAATCAAAACCCTTCCCTTCGGTGACGTCTGGGAAGAATACCTCAGCAGAAACGATCTTAAAAACAGCTACATTGCCGACGTAAAAGAATATGAAGAAAAGGTATTGGTAAACAGAAAATGAAAGATATAATGACAGCCCCCTTCCTTATTGAAATGATGCAGACCACCGCCAATATGTACCGCCTCGGCTACGATGAAAGAAACGGCGGCAACATCAGCTATATGCTTGACCCCGCGGTTGCAGGCGAATATCTTGACCTGAATAAAGTCATCCGCACCATTCCCACCGGCTTTGACGCAAAGGCACTTGCAGGCAAAATCTTCATCGTAACAGGTACGGGCAAATATTTCAAAAACGTTGAATACGACCCCGAAAACAATCTCGGTATCATCAGAATTGCAGAGGACGGCGTAACCGCAGAGCTTCTCTGGGGTTACAGAGACGGCGGCAGATTCACAAGCGAGCTTCCCGCACATCTTATGAGCCACATCGCAAGACTCAGCGTTGACCCCGATAACAAAATCATCATGCATTGCCATCCCGATTACACTCTCGCAATGACTCAGGTACACGAAATGAACGAGAGAGCAATCACCAGAACTCTCTGGAAGCAGATGACAGAAAGCATCGTTGTATTTCCCGAAGGTGTAGGCGTACTCCCCTGGATGGTATGCGGCACAAACGCAATCGGCGAAGCTACCGCGGAAAAGATGAAGGAATACAGAATCGTTTTGTGGACCCTTCACGGCATTTACGGCTGCGGCAAGGATATGGACGAAGCATTCGGACTTATCGAAACAGTTGAAAAGGCAGCTAAAATGTATATGCTCACAGCTCACCTTCCCAACGTGAATACAATTACAGATCAGAATCTGGTTGACCTGGCTGCAAGATTCTCTCTTAATTACCGCAAGGATTTCCTTGATATCTGATTAAAATTTACAGTAAAGACGGCACCTGCTCATTTCGGGCAGGTGCTTTTCTTACGGAAAAAGCACATTTATGAACATTTTGTGAAATTCGGAAAAAATTATTGACTAACAGTCAGTTTTATGTTATTATCCTGAAAAATGACCGTTAGTCAATTTTTGTGGAGTGATTTTATGGCAAAAGCCGCTGAAAACAAACTGATAAAGAGAAATAAAATACTTGAATCCGCATATAATCTTTTCATGAATAAGAGCGTTACCGCCACCGCCATTGACGATGTGGTAAAAATGGCAGGCGTTGCAAAGGGCACATTTTATCTTTATTTCAAGGATAAATACGATTTGCTTGAGCAGATTGTGATTTACAAGAGCGCAGGGGTTATCCGTGAAAGCATAGCGGCGATAGATAAAAAGGACCTTACCCGCATGACACTTACCGACAAGGTACTTTTTATTGCGGATTACGTTTCGGATTATCTTTACAAAAACAAGGACCTGACAGCCCTTCTCAATAAAAATCTTTCCTCCTGTCTCAGACATGCAATGACGGGAACGAAAAAAGAATACAGCGACATACTTGAACGCTTCACCGGTGCCCTCGTTAAAGAGGGTTACGAAAAAAGGGAAGCGGAAATTACGATTTATCTGCTTGTTGATATGGTTGGTTCCGTCTGCTGTGACGCAGTGCTGGGAACAGCCCCCTTCTCCTTTGAGGAAATTTATCCCTGTCTCAGGCAGACCATTGCAAGAATTACGGAGGCCCGAAATTGATTATCAATAAAATTTCACGTTTTATAGCGGGACATCCGAAAATCATTCTGGTTTTCGCTTCTCTCCTGCTCATACCTGCCGTCATCAGTTATCTCAGTACCTTTGTAAACTATGACATCATGTCATATCTGCCCGACAGTATCGAATCGGTGCAGGCAGAGGAAATACTGGATAAGGAATTTGAAAGCGCGGCAAATGCATTCCTTGTAGTTGAAAACATGAAGCCGAAGGATATTGTGGCACTCAAGGAAAAAATTGCAGATGTCAAAGGTGTCAGCTCCGTAATATGGGTTGACGAAATAGTTGATATCAGCATTCCCCAATCCATTTATCCCGAAGCGATTACGGATATTTTCTATTCAACAGACGGAGACGCCACCCTCATAATGATTCAGTTCTCTCAGGGAAGCGCCACCACCTCAACCATGGATGCCATAAAGGAAATCAAGGGTCTGCTGAATAAGCAATGCTTCCTCAGCGGTATGTCCGCAATTATTGAGGACACAAAGGAGCTGACGGATTCGGAAGCTCCCAAATACATTGCCGTTGCCATCGTGCTTGCCCTTATTGCCCTTTCCCTCACCATGGATTCATGGGTACTTCCTTTGGTATTGCTCGTTTCCCTCGGTTACGCAATCATCTACAATATGGGCACGAATTTCTTTATGGCTAACGGAATTTCCTATATTACACAAAGCATTGCGGCAATCCTTCAGCTGGGTGTCACCATGGACTATTCCGTATTCCTTATGGACCGCTTCAACGAAGAACAGAAGCTGACCGGGGACAGAACTCAGGCAATGGCAAACGCCATTTCCTCCACCTTCGTTTCCTTGCTGGGCTCCTCACTTACCACCGTTTTCGGCTTCCTTGCGCTGTGCTTCATGAGTCTGACTCTGGGCTTTGATATCGGTATCGTAATGGCAAAGGGCGTTTTGCTGGGAGTAATCACCGTAGCGGTGGTCCTGCCCTCCTTCATGCTCCTTTTCTACAATCCCATTTACCGTTTCAGACATAAGAGAATTATCCCCACTTTTGATAAGCTCAATGAATTTATCGTTTGTCACAGCAAAACCTTTGCGGTGATTTTCCTCTGCCTTATCATTCCCGCATACGCCGCAAAGACTGCCGTTCCCCTTGATTACAATATTTCAAACGCCATGCCGGATCAGCTTGATTCCGTGCAGGCACTTAAAAAACTCAAGGGCGATTTCAACATGGCTATGACCCATTTCGTCATCATTGACAATTCCGTTTCCTCGGGCAAGGTATCCGAAATGATAGCGGAATTTAACGAAACCGAAGGTGTTTCAAACGTTATTTCTCTCAATTCCTTCGTAGGTCCCGCCATATCCGAAAATATACTGCCGGATATAGTAAAGGATATCTGCTTCAAAAACGGAAGACAGCTCATGATGATCAATTCCGTTTACAATACCGCTTCGGATGAGGCAAACGAGCAGATTGATAAGCTCACCTCAATAGTCAAAAAATACGATAAAAACGGTCTGATTACAGGTGAAGGCGTAATGTCCAAGGACCTTATCACCGTCACCGACAGAGATTTCAGGATAACAAGCATTATTTCAATAGCGGCTATTTTCATTCTGATTGCAATATGCTTCAAATCCTTTACCGTACCCGTTTTCCTCGTTTCCGCCATTGAGCTTGCCATTTTTCTGAATATGTCGGTGGCTCTGATAACCGGCGCAAATGTTTCCTTTATCGCCCCCACCGTAATAAGCTGTGTTCAGCTTGGTGCAACCGTTGACTACGCCATTCTCATGACCACCCGGTTCAGAGAAGAGCTTCACTCCGGCAAAAGCAAAAAGGAAGCCATACTTGCGGCGGCGAACGCTTCGGATAAATCCATATTCCAAAGCTCCCTTGTATTTTTCTGCGCCACCTTCGGAGTATTCGTAACCTGCAACATAGATATAGTAAAATCAATCTGTTCAATGCTTGCCAGAGGCGCCGCTGTCAGCGGTCTGGTAATCACAATCTTCCTGCCCGCCCTGCTGACGGTTTTTGAGGGAATAATCAGTAAAACCTCTCTCGGCTGGCGTAAAATCACAAAAAAGAAATCGGAGGAATCGGAATGAAATCCTCATCAGTAATCAAAAGAATAACCGCCCTCTCCCTTGCCCTGCTGATGGTAATCGGTATGACCGCCTGCGGTAAAAAAGAGGAAGCGGATACGGAAATTCAACCAGAAGCCGTAAATCAGCCCGTTTACACGGCGGCTCCCGATACGGTATCAAAAAAAGAAACGGTTTACGTAAATCTCGGTAACGACGGCTCCGTCAGCAATGTTAATATCACCGACTGGATTCACACCGACAGAGGCGGTGTCTGCGTAAACGATATGAGCAATCTCACGGATATTGAAAGCATAAAGGACAACACTCTGCCCGTTAAAAACGGCGACTTCATTCAATGGAACATGACGGAAACGGATTTATATTATAGCGGCAAAACAAAGGAAAAGCCGCCCGTTTCCCTTAAAATCAGATATTATCTTGACGGCAAAGAAATGACCGCCGATGAAATCGCAGGCAAAAAGGGTACCGTAAAAATCGTAGTCGACATGATAAACAATCTTTTTGAAGAGGTTGAAATCGGCGGCAAGACCCGCAAAATCTATCTGCCCGTTCTTGTGGCAGGGGGATTTCTCATGCAGGAGGCAAATTTCTCCGGCATTCAGGTCAGCTCCGGCAGATCAGTAGGTGACGGCACAAAGGAAATCGCCGTCATGTTCGGCTTCCCGGGACTCAGCGAAAGTCTGGGCATTGACGAGCTGGGCATTTCGGATATTGAGGGTCTTAAACTGGGAAACACCGTAAGCGTAACTGCCGAAACAGAGCATTTTGAACTGAGCAATATGTATTTTGCCGCCGTTCCCATAAGCTCTCTGAATATTGAAATCGGCAGCGAGGACACGGTTGATGACCTTAAATCCACCCTTTCAATACTCAGACAGGTACAGAACACCCTTTCGGGAATGAACGTAAGCAGTCTTATTTCAATGCTTACCTCGGGAGCGGACAGCGCCACTTCCCTGCTGAACGTGGTTTCCGATGCGGCTCACCTTTACACAAGCAACGCCGCTCTCATCAAGGTGCTTACAAAATACGTTGACCCTGCCAACAACGAAGCGGTGGCAAGCGTACTGCGTTTCCTTTCAAGCGAAAATACGGAGGCCGCCCTTAAAATCCTTTCAAGCCCCGTTGTGGTCAGATTCTTTTCCGACCTGTCAAAGCTCGGTGACGCATTCCCTCTTACGGAGCAGTTTTTTTCCGATTTAAGCAGTCCCGAGGTTCAGCTTGCAATCAAGAATCTGCCTCAGACTCTTTCCTCCCTTGCACAGATTTCCGGTGCCCTTGCGGTAAATACGGATTCCATTCAGTACCTGCTTTCCCTGCTTGACGGAAATACGGTAAATAACCTTACCGACATACTCTCCCTGCTTGGCGGAGCGGATATTGACGGCTTTGAAGAAAAATACTCCTCCCTTGTGGCAAATTCCGACGTTTTTGTGGCAAGAACGGAAAAGTGGATTGAATTCGGCAAAAATTACCGTATATTCACCGACGCGGCAGACAACATGGAAACCGCCCTGCTCTTTGTCTACATGACTCCTCCCATTGAGGAAGCACCCGCCGAAAAGCCCGACGAAGGCACGGGAAATACGGGCGAATCCCCTCTTGATTCCTTCATCAAAAAATTCAGATAAACAAGTGAAGTCCGGCCTGAAATACGGTCGGACTTCGTTGACATTAAAGTAAAGTGATGATATAATCGGATTAAAGGCGGTGATGCTTTGGAATTAAAACATACTGTTTCAAAAGACCGTGAGGGATCTTACTATTATGTTCCCTTTGACGTTCCGGAAAACGTAATCAGACTTACCGTTTCCTACGACTATTTCAGACCCACGAAGGGTGCCCTCTCCGACCTGAAGCCCACCAACTGCATTGACATAGGTCTTGCGGATTCCGCCGGTAATTTTCTCGGTTGGTCGGGAAGTGCCCACAGCAGTATATCCGTAGGTAAGTATTCATCGTCAAACGGCTATCTGCGTAAGGATATAGAGGCGGGAAAATGGCAGATCATCGTCGGCGCCTATCACGTTTTACCCGAAGGGGTAGAGGTAACCTACAATATTGACTTTGAATTTGCCGGCGAAAAGCTCCTTTACGGTGACCTTCACATTCATTCCGATGCCTCCGACGGCAAATACGACAGCTTTGAAATCGGAAAAAAGGCAAAGGAAAAAGGGCTGGATTTCGTTGCCCTTGCCAATCATAACAATTACGCGCTCAATTTCTGTCTGCCTCAAATTGACGGCTTTACCTTCATCCCCGCCGTTGAGTGGACTCATTACAAAGGTCACATGAATTTCTTCGGCGTACCCGCTCCCTTCGGCAATTCCTTCATTGCAAATAACGAAGCGGAAATGAAGGCGCTGATTGAAAATGCGAAGGCAAAGGGTGCGATAATTTCCGTAAATCATCCGAAATGCAGATTCTGTCCCTATCTGTGGGATGACGAAAGCTGCTTTGATACAGTTGAAATATGGAACGGCCCGATGCGTCCGACCAACACCGACGGTATCGCATACTGGACACAGCTTCTTAAAAGCGGCAGGAAAATTCCCGCCGTGGGCGGAAGCGATTACCATTCACCGAAGGGGTTTGCAAGAATCGGAAATCCCGTTACGGCTGTTTACTGCGCTTCACCCTGCGCCGAGGACATACTTGACGGCATAAGGAACGGTCACTGCTTCGTGGCATACGGAAAGAATGCTCCCGTTATTGACCTGCATTACGGTAAATTCAGAATGGGAGACACCGCCGAAATAAACGGAGACGACCTTGAGGTTTCCGTTACGGGACTTAAAAGCGAAAAAATCATACTTGTCACCGACATAGAGGAAAGAGAAATCTCCCCGGGGAGAATAAAAATAAAAAATGAAAAATTCGCTTACGTGAAAATAACCGGCAGTCACGGTAAAAGGATTATCGCCGTTTCAAACCCGGTTTATTTCACCGCAAGAAAGGATGAAACCAATGTCTGACAACACTCTCAGAAAAGTAAAGCCGGCACGCTACGGCTTCGCAATGTTCGGCACATCCATTCCCATCAATATGTTCAAATCCTTTGCGGCTATCTTTTATGTTGATATGCTGGGACTTGATATGAAAAAGTATTCTCTTGTGCTTTTCATATACACATTCGTTGACGCAATCGACAATCCCGTTTACGGTCTTCTTTCCGACAGAACGAGGACGAAATGGGGCAGACGCAGACCCTGGCTGCTTATCGGAACTCCCCTGCTCGTGCTGTTCTTTATCCTGTTTTACTGTACCCCCGCATTCATTCAGAACGATACGGGAATGCTTTTCGTATATATGCTCCTGATGTATATACTCACGGGTACTCTCGACTCGCTTGTAAATGCAAACTACGGCGCTCTCTTCCCCGAGCTCTTCAAAAAGGATGAGGAAAGAGCAAAGACAAACAGCTTCCGTCAGATATGCCAGCTCTTTGCAATGGCGATAAGCATCGCCCTTACTCCCATGATTACGGAAAAAATCGGATACCGCACCACGGCAATAGTTTACGGCGTTGTCGCTCTTGCGGTAATGATGTATTGCTTCTGGGGATGCCGTGAGCCCGAAATCGTTGAGGAAGAAACCGAAAAGCCCCGTCTTTTCAGCAGTATCTTTGCCCTGGCCTATGTTGCACCATTTTGACTCAAGTTCAATATTGTAGCATTGATGAAATTAAAAGTAAGACAAACGATTTAGTTGTGAAAAATGAATTTTATTTGTCAGATTTGGAAAAAACTTTAACCGGTGATGAGTGGTCGTTTGCACATTTTATGT
>JAKSQQ010000063.1 GCA_024404015.1 Clostridia bacterium | reverse complement strand
TGCACATAATATGACCGATTATTGATTTGCCCTCGCCGCCGTCTCCGATGAGCAGAAGCATAAACTGTCCTGCTGTTGTGGGCAGCATACAGTAACCGATAAACTCCTGAACGGTGTTTATATCTTCTTCGCATAAAAGCTCGCTGAGATATGAAAGCCACTTTTCCGGCTTTCCTGCATCGGGATTGTATCTGACAGTCAGTCGGTTCGGCGAAATGCCCGTACTTTCTTCAAGACTTTTATCCGCAATACGGTAATTGCCGTTTGTAAATCTGACAACAGACAGGCTTTTGTCAATTTCCGTTTCAAGCTTCAGCAGCTTCATGGCACGGATTATCTTATCCACCTGCAGGGCAATATCCTTATCAATATAGTCCCTGATTTCCTTCGTTATCATTTTGCAGAGATTATCTTCCGTTACGATTCCGTTTTCATCGAAGAAATTTCCGCCGTAATAAATCAGATTATGCTTATCCGTGAAGTAATCGCAGAATTTCTTTTCGGAAACCCTTTTTCCGTCTATCCATGACGGTATTGTTTTTTCTGTTGTGCTTATGTTATAACACCTCCGTTTGTTTTGAAAAATTCCGATATATCGTTTTCCGTGACACACTCTGCCAGTGCATCGGTCAGATATCCGATATATTCTTTTTTGTCAAGTGCGGTCGCAAAAAGAAAATGCAGCTCCTCATCACCGGGCTTCGGTTTATATTTTTCAAGCCATCGGTCCATCTCTTTTTCAAGAGATATGAGATACTGCATATAAACATTTTTTTGCTCACGCAGATTCGGTTTGCATTTTGTTCCGGTGATTACGGCAAATTCCTTTTCGGGAACGATTCCGAATTCCGATGCAATTCTTTTCACCGCTTCGGTTTTGGATATTTCAAAATATCTGCTGACGAAATCAATCACATCACCGTCGGCTCCGCAGGCAAAGCAATGGAATCTGCTGTCAATCTTCATTGACGGATTTCTGTCGTTGTGGAACGGGCAAAGAATCTTTTCGTTTTGCATTCTTATGCCAAGCTTTTCAATATAATCTCTTACTGAAACAAGATTTGATATTTGTTTAAAGTCGATTTATTATCACACTCCTGTGCTTTAAAAATAGTTGACTTTTACGCTAACATAATATATAATGTGTAGCATAAAGGTCGGGTGATAAGATGAATAAGTCCGATATGATGTCCGAATTCATTTCAAATAACAACGGATATCTGATTTCGTCAAAAGCAAAAGAAGCAGGTTTTTCAAAACAGTATATTTCCGATTATGTTTCCGCACACAATCTTCAAAGAGTTGCGTCGGGTGTTTACATTACCGATGATGTATGGCAGGATGATATGTTTATCACACAGTCGGTAAATACGGCAGTCGTTTTTTCTCACGAATCAGCGTTGGCTTTACACGGCCTCACGGAGAAAGAACCGTCACAGATTGTCGTAAGTGTACCGAGAGGATATAACTCCACTCATCTCAAAAAATCGGGAATTGCCGTTCATACGCTTGTTCGGAAAAACTATGAAATCGGCAAATGCGAGGTTAAAACGTTTTGGGGCAATACTGTTACTGCTTATGATATTGACAGAACCATCTGCGATATTATCAGAAATAAGGATAAAACCGATATTCAGGTTTTCAGCTATGCTGTCAGAAAATACATGAGAAGCAGTAAGAAAAATCTCATTAAGCTGAGCGCATATGCTGCTTTCTTCGGCATTGAAGACAAAATCAGAACTTATACAGAGGTAATGTTATAATCAAGACTGCAATAACAAATGATTTTGACACACCGTTTCTGATTGAAACCGAAGAAATTTCTGTTTCGTTCAATCTGAAAAATGCAGTTTAATTGCCTTTTGTCAAGTTGCGGCAAGCAGGGTTTACTTATGTAAACGCCTCAAATTGCCCAATCTTTGCACAAAGTGCAGAAGTTGAACATTGATAAATCAATGGCTGTAAATATGAAGAATCACCGAAGAATTTTTGAATTGAAATTCCCCGGTGATTTCATTTTTGTATCATAATTCCATACCGTGATTTTTTGATTTTTCCGTTTTCCGGTCATCGACATTTTCTTTGTTCCGTCTGAGCTTTTCAAGAACGGATTTCCTTTCGCTTTCCTCCGGTTCCTGCTGATCATCTTTTATGCCCAGAGTCAATTTGATGTTTTCATAATGGATCATCATTTTTTTGATTTCATCCATTAACGGATAATATTCGTCTTTTGCGGCTGATCTTTCCTGCTTCAGCCGCTCGATTTCTTTGTTGACTTCTTTCAGCGGAGTAACTTTATGATCCGGGAAATCCCACTGGTCAAAGCATCTTTTGGCCGCTTTGAATTCTTCGATCTCGGTCTTATGCTCGGTATAATAAGCTTTGCTGAATCCCGAATTTTTATACTCGGCATAAACCTTGCTGTGCTTTGAATAGGCGATAATGTTGGATTTCAGATTTTCATACTTTTTGATTTCCTCATCAGCCGAATCAATGCTCGCCTTCAATTCATCACGCCGTGCGGTTTTTTCGGAAATCAGATTTCCGAGACCCTCAACGGAAAGATTGTTTTGCTGAATATATAAAACCGTTTGGGATAATTGCTTCAGACTTTCCGACCTCAATTTCTGAGCATATGCGCCGCTGCTGTTTTTCGCTTTTTCCTCAAGCACCGAAAGCAGCTGCGGAACGAATTCAAAGTTTAATAAATCCACCGGCTCGTGAGTTTTTCTGCCGGCGATAACATCCTTTATCTCCTGTTCCGAGTATCCGTTACCGAGAGAATAAAATGTCACACCCTGCTTCCAGTTTTTATGTTTTACCGAAACATATCTGTTACTTGTAATTTCAAATCCACGCTCCGAAAGAGCGGCAACAAATTCTTCGTAGGTTTTCGGCTTTACCGAATCAAGAATATTGTCAATTTCAATTTTCAGAAAATCTCTGTGACTAAGCCTGAATCTGTTTTCTTCAATAAACATATCGCGATATGAACGGCGCTGCAAAGACGCTACATTTCCGATTTTTGATTCCTGCTGTTTTGTCACAACCGACAGATTATGCTCAATGCATACGAGATCACTAAGCCGGGCAATATCTTTGTGAGAACGCCTGACATCCTTCCATTTGCGGGACAAATCAAATCTTATCGGTGAATAGATAATATGATTGTGAATACAGTTTGTGTTTACATGAGTTGCCACAATGAAGGCATGATTTCCTTTCAGCAGGCGGGATGCAAATTCATAACCGATTTTATTTGCCTCCTCGGGCGTTACTTCACCGGGCTTGAACGATTGACGAATCTGATATGCTATGATTTCGTTTCTGATATTTCTTTGCTTCAATTCGTTATACTGTTTTTTGCGCAAAAGGAATTCGGCATCTGCGGTATGATAATCGCAGCCGAAGGAGCTGATAAGTTCGCCGCCGTTTGTTTTATCGGGATTTGTCGCATAATCAATTCTGTCCGTCAGACATTGGGCGATGGTTTTGCCCTTGTTGATGTGCATGGGTATTATTCGTGTGGTTGCCATATGATAAATTCCTTATGAACCGATAATTTCAGATATTTTCATTATCAATTCCCGAAGCGTTTTCCAGACCTCATCAACCGACAGTTTCAGGTTTCTGATTTCATCGGCATCGATGGCCATTCCGTAATTTGCTCTTTTGGTAAGCTGATTCACATTATTCCCTATGCGTTTCATATTGGCAACGACCTGGTCAAGCACTTTGGTTTCGATTTTTATCACGCAGCCGTCAAGTGCCGCTTTTCTCATATATCCGCTGAGATTGTCAATTCCGTATTCAGCCATTTTGCTTCTGATTGCTTGATATTCGGATTCGGACATAACAAGGTTTATCCTTTTGGTGCGGTTTTCTGTCATTCATTAGCCTCCTTGAATAGTATTTGCACCGAAGGATCACTGTTCATAATCGTCAAACCCCGAAAATAAATTATCCGCAATTTCTTTTTCGCCGTCGGTAGTCTCATCGGCTTTTTCAGGTTCTTCGCCGCCGAACACCGCCACGAGCTTTTCATAATCAATGGAGTTGCGGCTGAGAAAATCCAGGCACTCTTCATTTTTCAGAGCCTTTATCTTCTTGTCCAGCTCGGCAATGTGAGGCTCCCATTTCCGGATATTCGATTTTGCATTCGAAACCTTTTCGGCATATTTTTCTCTTTCGCTCACAAGCTTTTCGATTTTTGAATTCACATTTTTCACCTGCCTTTCTGATAATGTCTTTTCTTTTTACCCACACAATGTCATAGCCGAGCACATCCGCAAGCTCAACAGCTTCCGTATAACGAAGAGATTCCCGTGACAGCTTACCGCTGAAATTGGAAACCGATCTGCTCCAATAATACTTATCGGCAAGCACCTCAAGAGTATCCGTGAATGTGCTGTTTTCGCCCTCGATGATTATTTCGGTAATAAAGCTATGCAGGTCAACAAGCTTAAACATAGTTATTTTCCTTTCGCAATTCGGCGAATAATGTGCCGTATTGCTTGAATTATTATTGACTTGTGTTATTATGAGAATGAAAATGGGCAGGTATCTGCCGCTTTCTCCTTTCTCAAATACATCCTGACCAAATGCAAATAACAAAACCTCCCGTACAGTGTGCAAAGAAAACCACAAGCAATTTTCTTTACCTATACGGAAGTTATTTTACATAAACCGAAAAAGCTCTCCAAAAGGCATTGCCGCCTGATGAAGAGCTTTTATTTATATATTGAATATACTGTTGATTTCGGAAGATACTTTTTCCGGATCATATCCTTTCGCTTCAGTATATTCCGCAAGCATTTTCTGAAATGCATTCGATGAGTTGAAAGAGAAACTTATGTTTTTGCCTTTGCCCGAATTGCAGAGCGATGCAAGCAAGAGCCAATGCTCATCCCGGATACCGTTTTTTGTGTCTTTCTTCCTTGCTTCGTCAATTTTTGAAATCAGAGACAAAACCGTTTTTTCGGTTATATCCAGCTTTGCAGCTTCTTCAAAAAACTGAGCAGTATCATTTGAAATGCTCTTTTGCAGTCCTGCGGAAGATGAACCGGGAACATATTTGCGGGCATTTGCTTTTATCTGCGACATATATCTCTTTCGCTTTTCAGAGACCTTTTCGGCAAGCGCAATAAGTGCATCTGCCGTATCATCCTGCAAATCACGGATATTCTGCACCTGAAGCAAATCCGAAATGCCTATGCATTTCTTTCCTCTGCCCGCCTTTTCATAAGCACCCATATACATATATTCCATCGGGCACAGATAGTAACCGCTTTTCTCCTTCGGCTTCGAGGTGTTTCCGCCGGTAATATATTTATAGTATTCCGGATCTGGAAAAAGTTCTTCTTTTCCGGTGATATATTTTGTCCTCAGTTCTCTCAAGACCTTGTCAACATCTACGGGATATACTCTTTTCGCTTTGTCGATTTCGGTGTTTGACAACACGGCAAGCTTGCAGATATCGCCGTATAATTCAAATATATCAAAAGAAACTTCGTCGGGATATACACCTTTGAAAATCATGCTCCACAGTATGCCGTTGAGCCTTTGAGACAGATTAACGATTTCTCCTATTTTATTTTTTCCGATTGCAATGTCAATGTCTTTAAGGCTCTGACCAACATCCGTTCTGACGGAACCGAGCCCGTTGAAAGGCACGGGGAAAAGATTGCTGAATTTTCCCGCCATCTCAACAAGAACCGGATTGTCCGTGATAAGCATGGTATCGGAATCATAGTCGCATCCGTTCAATTTATGCTGAATATTACGGTCATGGGCACTGACATATACTATTTCAGGTGTCAGGTTGAAAAATCTGAAAATATAACCAGCCTTTTTTCGATTTGCGGCAATCATAAGATTTCCCATTGTAATATGAGGACTTCTGGCACAGAGAAGCTTCGTACCCTCTTTGAAAAACGGACAGTAAATAATATCTTCGTCAGACTCTGAGTGGGAACTGTTAGGCTCGAGATCATCTCTTATTGTATTCAGCAGGAGCTGATACCCATTGCCGAAAATTGTCGCATTCGTTCCGTGAACAAACACTCTGCCCCGTTTGATGCGGTCATTTATTCCGCTGATAACTTCCGAACGGAAATCGTGATATATCCCTGTTTCCTCAAATTGCGGGCAGATATCGATTATTGAGGAAATGAGGTCATATTTCATTGCAAAGAGATCTGATTCTCCGGCGGAAATTTCATCCTCACCGTCCGGTGAACTGTCACAGGAGTTGAAATCGGAAAGATAATACCTCATAAAATCCGGACTGCTTCTCAGCTTTGCTTTCAGCATATTCATCGGTGCAAGAAGCTCCGCCGTTTCTTCGCTCTGAAGCGGAACGGTATTTATGAGCTGATAGCTTGTCGAAACAATTTTTCCTCCGAGATAATGAGAAGGCTTCTCGCTCTTTACAACACCGAATATGTTTCTTTCATCTCCGAGCCATTCAATCCAGAATGCGAGTTTTCTATGAAATTCCGAATAACACCATATATCGGTATACTTTTTTTCTTCCCACGGAACCAGAGAGTCTATATCAAAATCAAAGTCAACATCGGTAATCAGTCCAAGCGATGCTTCAAAATCTTCTTCCGTAATTTCATCACAATATTCCGGTTCACCGCTGTCTTCAAGCAGTTTGCAGAATTTCAGACTGGATTCCGTTACAATCATCTTTATTTCGGAAATATCTTTCGCAAGAGTAAATCCGTTGAGCTGACAAACGGATTCAATGTGTCTCCATTTGAAAAATTCCTGTATATTCGTATTGAAAGCACAGGTCTTGAAATATTTATTCCGGAGCAGCATCATGCCCTTGTCGCCTCTGCCGACCTCATCGAATACCGATTTTTCAAGCAGGGCTTCACCATCCCATATAACATTATGCACTTCGGCTTTTTCTGTTTCTGAAGAAAGAGAATTATCGCCGTTATCATGAACGCATACACACTTTGAATCAAAAACGGTTTCCTTATCTTCCAGAAACAGAATACTTGACAATTCTATGTGTATTTTTTCTTCTATGGAGCTGAGCGTCAGGGCTTTATATGCTTCATTCGGTACGGTGTCGCCGTTGAATTTAAGGCTGTATTTCCGGAGCAAAGCATTGAAGTTTTCATTTTCCGGATTCAGAGTACCCCATTGCTCCATATTTCGGTAAACATTTTCGGCAATAAAAAGACATTTTCCTTCTCTGCCCATACCGGCACTTCGCTTGTAACGTACATAGTGAACCTTTTCGCCAAGCTTGTTGATGCAAAAGAACCCGTCATCATAAAGCTTTCCTCTTAATTCATCGGAAGAAAGAATGTTGTCTATTCCGGTGAATACCGGATTTCCGTCTTTGCCGGTCTTTGGCTGACCCGATTTATTGAGTTCGCATTTTCTTGTGTACTGTTTATTACCGGGATCATAGGCGAAATACGGTAATTTTACTTTTCCGATTTTGTTTTCGGAAACTTCAACGGAAACTCCCGATTTCTTATCGCTGTTTGTTGAAGTCATGATTGCCGCAATGTCATTGCCGACAATAAGAATGCAGTCATCAAGTGTATATTTTTCTCCGTTCCGGTCTGTAATAAAACCGTCCTTAAAATAATAACCGTTTTTGACATACAGAGTTCCTTTGAGCCCGTCATAATGAGAAAACGCATTATATTCCGAAAAAGGCAGCTCAAATGTTACGCTGATGATCACATCGGAATATCCGTTTTCAAAGGACTGCGGAGCAAGCTTTTCCAGTTCTTCCGTTTCAAGGCAATATCTCAAATCCGAAACGAAAACACTTTTGTCGGGTTTACTGCTATTTTTGACATACAAAGGCAATCCGCCGTCTGCAGCAGAGTATTTATATATATTCGAGGCATCAACCTGCGGTATTTTGTAGCTGTGCTTATTTGCATAATCCTTGTTCATTTTATCACCGAGCCATATCATTCAAACCTGTGATACGCACCCACAACAACGCCCTGGATTTCCAGTTCGTCAACAATAATATCGGGATAGTGTTCTTTATCGCTGTTGCAGGAGCGAAGAATACATCTGCCGTTTTCAATTTCAAACCTTTTGCAGTTGCTTAATCCGTCATAAAGTGCAATAACAATATCTCCGGGCTTTGCAGTATTTTGTCTGCGGACAAAGATATAATCGCCCGGTCTGATGCCCTCGTCAATCATCGAATAACCCTTTGCAATGAGCGAAAAGAAAGTTCCTTTTCCGACAAGAGATTCGGGCAGAGAGATATATTCAAGAAGCTGCTGCTCTTCAGTTTCACCGGGACCGCAATTTACAAAGCCGAGAACCTTTGCGCTCTGCCTTGCTCCGAGAGAAGAAATCTGCTCTGTTTTTATCTTGTGTGCTCCTTCATACGCAAATCCGTCAACACCGTTCATATCACGGAGCAGACGGTTTACCGATGTCTGCGGTATATCCGTTCCCGCCGCAATATCCCTTATGGAAGGGGTGCTGCCGTAAGTATCAGTGTATGTGTTGATAAACTCAATTATCCGGTTTTTTCTGTTTTCGCTGTCTTTTCTCATAATCTGCTCCGATAGGCAAAAAATATAGTGGTACAAGTTGTACCACTATATTAGCATCTTGGTTTTCTTTTGTCAAGAGGGTGTTTTGGCTTCTGATAAATTCTATAAAAATAGTCATAAATTTCTGATACCGGCAGTAAAAGCCGTTTTGGTCGGTTGCGGTCTGCATCATCGGAATTGGCGCTGTGTTTGCATTGGCGTTGATATTAAAACAGGGACTGTGATGATTTCGGTTTCATCACAGTACCATATTTTTATGAAGTTCAGTTTTT